>DSAU01000428.1 GCA_011046315.1 bacterium | reverse complement strand
GGGGAGGTTATTCATGTATTATAAATCATTATCGATGTTAAAGTTGATCGTTGGGGGGATTGTTTTTATAGCTATGTTTAATTTTGGAGCCGAAACAATATTTGCTCAGTCAAAAAACAATGATGGGTCGGTAGTTCAACAAGTGCTTGCAAGGACACTTAACATTGTGATAAATCCTTCTGGAGCTGGTACTGTTTCGAAAAATCCTAACAAATCGACTTATGATCAAAATGAATTGGTAAGGTTACAAGCTAATGCTTCGGGTCAGTATAGTTTTCTCCATTGGAGCGGCGATATAGATCGAAGAACCGGAAATCCAACTTATATTTACATGGAAGAAGACCGTACTATTGCTGCAAATTTCGTTACCCAGAACTCGAATAAGATTTCGACACCAAATGAGCCGGATGGGCCTTCAAGTTCAAATACCGGCAAATGGTTAACGTTCGAATCTGGAGGAGCAACCAGCTCAATCGGCGGACAAGTTGAATATATTTTCGATTGGGGTAACGGATATATTTCCGAATGGGGGTCTGCCATCAGAAGTATTGCTTATGGAAAAGCTGGTACATACAAAATTCGGGTTAGGGCTCGGAGTACAAATGACCCTTATACAGTGTCGTCGTGGTCTGCTGAACATTCAGTTTCAGTAAGCGGTCCCGATAAGCATATCCTTTCAATTTTAATTAATCCGGAAGGTGCGGGTAGAGTTAATATCGATCCCGACAAAGAAGGCTATGATGATGGAGATCTTGTCAATTTACGAGCTATAGCTAATAGCGGTTATCAGTTTCAAAGGTGGACCGAAGGATTGCAGGTCAAAAGCACCTCTAATCCTTTTAATATATACATGCTTAAGGACAGAACAATCACGGCGAATTTTACCGGCGGCAGTGGTGGAGATGAAACGGTTTCTACTCCTGACAGGCCTGCCGGGCCATCTACTGGCAATGTAGGCGAGAATTTGTCATATACAACCGGCGGTTCAGTTAGTAATTTGGGGCATGAGGTCGAGTATCAATTTGACTGGGGGGACGGTACAACATCGGGTTGGGGAAGCTCGTCTCGAAGCTATAGCTATGGCAGTGCCGGGACTTATCAGGTAAAAGCCAGGGCTCGCTGCCAAACTCATACCAGTATTGTTTCTGGGTGGTCAAGTTCGCGTGAGGTTACGATTTCTGGTGCTTCTGAAACATATACTTTAACGATTTTGGTAAATCCTGAAGGAGCGGGAAGTGTCAACATCAATCCTAACAAAACCAGCTATACCTATAACGAAACCGTTCAATTGACAGCGACAGCAAATTCAGGATACACTTTTGAAAATTGGACTGGTGATATTAGCACCAATAGCAATAACCCGATTACAATTTATATGCAGCGCGATCGGGTTATAACAGCAAATTTTACCGATGGCGGTGGCGGAGAAACCGTATCTATCCCCGACACTCCGGCTGGTCCTGATAACGGCGCTATTGGCCAAAATTTACAATACACGACAGGTGGTTCAGTTAGCAATTTGGGGCATGAGGTCGAGTATCAATTTGACTGGGGGGACGGCAACAATTCCAATTGGGGTTCCGAATTTCAAAGCTATAGTTATCAAAATATCGGAAATTATCAGATTCGTGCCAGAGCCCGATGTGTACAACACACTGATATTGTATCTGGTTGGTCAGAACCGAAAAATGTAACTGTTTCAGCAGATGCGAGTGGATATGTGTTAACTATTATTTCAAATCCTGAGTTCGGTGGAACAGTATTAAAAAATCCGGATAAAGGAGGCTATGATCCTGATGAAATGGTCGAGCTAACTGCAATAGCGAATCCAAATTTTCGGTTCGATCATTGGAGTGGTGATATAACCACCAATTTGAACAATCCGATCACGATTTATATGAGACGCGATAGGACAATAATTGCTAATTTTATTTTTGAGGGTGTCGTAACTGTCACAATACCCAATCGACCAGATGGCCCGGCAAACGGAGAAATAAATCAAACGCTTAATTTCGCGACTGGCGGGAGTGTGTGTAATGCCGGGCATCCAGTAGAATACCAGTTTGACTGGGGTTATGATCAACAGTCTGCGTGGGGAGATTCTCTCCAAAGTCATTCTTATGAAACCGGGGGGGAATACTCTTTGAAAGCAAGGGCGAGGTCTGCAATAGATACATCAATTGTTTCTGATTGGTCACAGACTTTTGATGTGAGCATTTCTGACTTAACGGGTTACTATAACCTTTCAATAACCATAACTCCAGAAAATAGTGGTATAGTAAATGTAAATCCCCAAAAATCAAATTATCGACAAGATGAAGTCGTCCAGCTTTTTGCTTTTCCCAAAGATAGCGGCTGGAAACAGGATTTCGGGAATCTGCACATTGAAGCTGAGAGGGGGCGGTTAGATGGTAATTTTTATGTTGCTGCTGACAGCAGCGCTTCTTCCGGTTATTATATTTTTGGAAATCAGGGATTATCAGGAGGCGGATCCGTTAGTTGTACATTTGAAATAGAGCAGGCCGGCGACTATTATGTTTGGGGCAGGGGTATGGCATTTTCAGATGCTGAAGACAGTTTTTTCTTCATAATGGGAGATGATGGCGATACATTAACCTGGCATTTAGATAGTATTTATGGACTCTGGATGTGGCAATTAGTAAGCCATGAGTTTCAGCCACAAGTTTTCAGCCTTGATGTTGGTCAGCATACGATAAAAGTTATTAAGCGGGATTTAAATGCAAGGCTTGATAAACTGATTTTGACGCAAAACATCGATTTTATACCACAAGGGAAAGCCGAGCTTCCACATGATGATGTAAACTATTATTTTGATCATTGGACAGGGGATCTTTCCGGAAATACAAATCCAGTGCTATTAACCATGTCCGGAGATAAAAGCGTTACGGCTCATTTCAGCTCTGAAATGTTAGAAATTGTTTCGCCCCCAACTGATATTAGCGGGCCTGATAGCGGATATGTAGGACACAGTTTACATTTTCAAGCAAACGGGGCGGTAAGCAATTTTGGTAATGAGATTTTTTATCAATTTGATTGGGGCGATGGGAATCAATCTGATTGGGGATCGAATATTAGAAGCCATATTTACCTTGAGACTAACACTTATCAAGTTAGAGCCAGAGCGCGCAGCCAAAGCGATACAACTGTAGTTTCGGAATGGGCTGGAGATCATACGGTTGTCGTTTTTGAACCTGCTGTTGTAAGTTACCAATTGGGAATTGCAATCAATCCACCGGGCACTGGTACGGTCTTAAAATCGCCTGATCAGAGCGAGTACGCTCATGGCGATACAGTCCATATTTTAGCCTTGCCCAACGAGGGGTATTTATTTAGCGCCTGGAGCGGCGATGTTTCTGGATCTGAAAATCCTGTTACCATTATTATGAATTCCAATAAAATGGTGATGGCAGTTTTTGTGCAGGCTACAGAACAGGTGTCGCCACCAACAAAACCGGTCGGGCCAGATAGTGGAATGATAGGCCAAAGTTTATCTTTTACTACCGGTGGATCAGAATGCAGTTATGGACATCAAGTTGAATATCAATTTGATTGGGGTGATAGCACTTTTTCTGATTGGGGTTCTGCGACACGCCAGCATATCTATAGCTATAGTGATACTATTATGATAAAGGCGCGTGCGCGTTGTAAGGAAAATACGCAGATAACTTCTGAATGGAGTGAGGCATTGAATGTTTTTATTTTCAGGAGCTTTTCTTACACTCTGACAATTGCGATTGAACCGTCTGCTAGCGGGAGTGTAAATAGAACTCCTTTTAAACAAAATTATCAAAACAATGATACTGTAATTTTATCGCCCCTTCCGGCTGAAGGCTATGTATTTGATCGCTGGAGCGGAGACCTTAATGGCATTGACAATCCGGCTTATGTGATTATGGATGGCGATAAACTAATCACAGCCCATTTTAAAAATATTTCTAATGTCGAAATTTCAGATTATGGAATACCAGAAAAATTTGAACTAAAACAGAATTTTCCGAATCCATTTAACCCAGAGACATCGATTCGTTACCAGTTACCAGAGGCTGGGCATGTTAAAATTTCTGTTTTCAACTTACAAGGGCAGTTGATTAAAGTGCTTGTGGATCAAGTTCAACATGCAGGGTATTATCAAACAATCTGGAACGCAATGGATGAGTTCGGCAATCGTATGCCATCGGGAATTTATATCTATCAAATGAAGACAAAAGATTTTTCTAAAATTAAGAAAATGATGTTATTAAAATAGTATCGGTGTAGATAAACAATGATTGTTTTCTAAAATCAGGGATGCTTGATATGTTTTTTATTCAATTTATATTGAGGTGGAGGAAAAGTTAATGTTGTATGGTATTTTCAATCGGAATCGAGAAGGAATTAGTAACCTGGTTGTACTATTTTTTTTGCTATTCAATGCTTCTGTTGCATTATCTCAATATAAAATTATGCCGCTTGGGAATTCGATTACGGTTGGCAAGGGTGATCCCAATTCAACCCCTTATGTCGGCTATCGCTATGATTTGTATCACCTGCTTATAAATGATGGCTGGAATTTTGATTTTGTTGGCAGTCAATCAGATGGTAACCCAAATCAATTTGATCCAGATCATGAGGGACATTCTGGTTGGAAGGCTCAGGATATAGATGCAAACATCAATAGTTGGCTCAATCAATCTGATCCCAATATTGTTTTGTTACATATCGGTACCAACGATGTTAGCTCGATGGAACCCAATTCTGAAACAATTGCAGAAATTGAAAGCATTGTTAACAAAATCTATACTTACAATTCATCTATCGCAATTCTGCTTTGTAAGCTGGTTCCAAGAAAAGAGCAGCCAGATAATGAACATATTATAAATGAAGAACTTAATAATTTAATCCAACAGTTATATACAACAAAAAAAAATGATGAAAGGTACAATATTTATCTGGTAGATCAATTTGCTGCTTTTAAGGCGAACGATAACTGGCGGACAGATTACATGGTGGACAATGTGCACCCTTCGAGTGCTGGCTATACAGTGATGGCCAATACTTTTTTCAATGTTTTGCAGGGTATTGGTTTTCCACAATTTACATTAACTGTGTTGGTGAATCCTGATGGGGCAGGAACTGTAAGCGTAGACCCAGATAAGAGAAAATATATTTATCAGGAGCAAGTGACCTTGACTGCAATTCCCAGTGGAAACAATCAATTCAGTCACTGGAGTGGTGATATTGACGTGAATAGTGCTAATCCCCGAAGCATAACAATGATGAGAGATCGGACGATTGTCGCTAATTTCATAAATGATGATGATGAGTTTGTGTCTGTTCCAAATACACCGACAGGCCCATCAAGCGGTAATACTGGTGAGGAATTGAGTTTTCTTAGCGGAGGATCAACGAGCAGCAAGGGAAACCCGGTCGAATATCAGTTCGATTGGGGAGACGGCGGCTTTTCGCAGTGGGGAGCATCGTCGAGAAAGTATAGTTATGGCGGTGCAGGAACTTATCAAGTTCGTGCCAGAGCTCGAAGCACCGTGAATAATGATGCTATCTCAAGTTGGTCCGATCCAAAATCAGTTACAATCACCGGAGAAAGTGCTTTCGTATTAACTGTTTGGATCAATCCGGAAGGAGCAGGTACAGTACAAGTTGATCCGCAGAAAGATTCCTACGATTCTGGAGAAAGGGTAAAATTACAGGCTTTTCCTAATAATCCTGGAGATGAGTTTTTATATTGGAGTGGAGATATTACTACTAATTATAACAATCCGATTTATATCTATATGC
>DSAU01000430.1 GCA_011046315.1 bacterium | reverse complement strand
GTCTATTATTATATCGAAATTTACAATCTTCAAGAAAATTTTACAGGACAGTTCTTTAGTATCAAACGAACGGTGTTGGATGGATCAGGATTGCCAATATTTGCGATCCCGAGCTATACCAAGAAAAAGCGGATTCGGATGCAGGATGATGTCGAAGTGGGGATGTTCAGTATTGGTAAATTGCCCTCAGGCAGGTATCAGCTTTATCTGGCAGTGGTTGATTCAATCGAAAATCAAATCGCTTCGGTGAATACTAATTTCTATGTGCACAACCCGGCTGTAACCCAAATCGCTTTTGAAAATATGCCCATTGAACAACAAATGGCAAGCAGCGAAGTTGCACTGCTCTCTGCTGAAGATTTGGACATGTTTTTAGGAGCCACCCAGTATTTGGTCGATAGCAAAGAAAAAAAGATTATCGAAAAATTAGAAAATGAAACAGCCAAGCAGCTTTATCTTTATCGCTATTGGAAGCAACATGACCCGTTGCCGGAAACGAGAGTGCTGGAATCGTTCATGGAATTTATCGAGCGGGTGCACTACGCCAACGCCAATTTTAGCCAAATCCGCAGGATTGGATGGAAGACCGACCGCGGACGAATCATGATCAAGTACGGCAAACCGGCTGAAGTTCAATATTATGCAAATGTTCCCGATTTTAAAGAATTTCAAGCCTGGAGCTACGACGGCATCGAGGGTGGTGTGGTTTTCATTTTTGGTGTTACCGGCGGTTTTGGCGACCTGAATTTAATTCATTCAACTAAAACCGGCGAAGTCCATAACGAATTTTGGCTCGACCTGTTAAAAGTAACTGAAGGTCGCACCGGGATTAGCAATATGGCGCCCGGAGCAGAGGACAGGCAGGCGATACGGAATTTTTTCCGGCGCTACAATCTGGAGTGGCCCCGTTATCTGAGATGAGCATGAGCAAATTGGAGCCTTTGAATCTTTTTGCCTGAATAGCAGAACTAAAAATAAAGAAGCAACCTCATTTGAGAGGTTGCTTCGGTTGTGAATGAAACTGACATTGGGTGAATCTCCCCAAACAGGAATCATGTCTGCCGTCGCGATCGGACTGCAATTGAATAGAGAAACCAACCTAAAGCAGCAAATCCAATAAAAGAAACGATTTCGCCAAGCCAGGCTGGTGAATAGATGAGTTCGAAAAATTTTGGTTCTCTGGACATAATGACAGCAAAAACTGCGATCACCACCCCTGCCAGACCTTCACCGGCGATGAAACCGGAACCGAGCAGAATCCCCTGATCTTTACCTTTTTCATCGGGAGATAATTTATAGCGTTTATCTACAAAATGGCGAATCATCCCGCCGACAAATACCGGCGTCATGGTATATAATGGCAGGTACATGCCAACGGCAAACGGCAGTGGTGGAATTTTGAATAAAATAACCAGCACAGCAAATGCAGCGCCTACCGCTACTAAATCCCAGCGAAGATTGCCGCCAAGAACGCCATCCAGCACGGTTTTCATTAAAGTCGCTTGCGGCGCCGGCAATGCGTCAGAACCAAAACCATAAGCTTTTCCCAAATAATATACCGCTAAAACCACAAAGAACGCCGACCCAATAGCGCCGATAATTTCACTCAGCTGCTGTTTACGCGGGGTGGCGCCGATCAGGTAACCGGTTTTCAAATCCTGGGAAATGTCTCCGGCAATCGATGCCGAGATGCAAACTATGGTGCCGATAGTCAGCGCTGTCACTTTACCGGTTAAATCTGTCCAGCCAATCAGCTTAAAAATCAAACCAGTGCCGAGCAAGGTGACAATTGCCATGCCGGAGGTGGGATTGGAAGAAACACCAATCAATCCGACAATTCGCGATGATACGGTCACAAAGGCAAACGCGAAAACCGCGATGGAAATTGCGCTGAGAAAGCGCATTAAAAAATGGGTATGGTGTCCGATAATGCCCGGTATTAAAGTGATAACTAATATGACCAATGAAATTCCCATGATCACCCATTTAAGGCTCAAATCCTGCTCAGTGCGCAGCTTTCCCAAATTCAATTTGGCAGCGCTTGATTTGATTTCCTTTAATCCGATTCGCAACGAATCGATCATTGTTGGGATTGATTTGATGACGGTAATAATGCCGGCAGCAGCCACGGCGCCGGCGCCAATTATTCTGATATAAGCGTCCCAGATCTGTTTTGCAGAAAGTTGAGCAATGGTTGTCCCCTCTGGTAAATTTAAGTAGCTCAGTATATCCGGCGCGACCAGGGCTTCACCGAAACGGTAAGCGATAAACGGTATAATCAACCCCCAGGAAATCAAACCGCCGCCCACCATTATCGAACCGATCCTTCTGCCGAGAATATATCCCACACCGAGCAGCGCTGGTGTGGTTGACATACCGATAACCGCTTTTTTAACATAAGGAATGTGCAGAAATACTTTGCTGGGCCAGATAAAAAACAGCGAGAGTAGTACTTTGTATAAAGCGCCGATTCCCAATCCCCGAAATACGTTTTTTGCCGAAGCCCCGACCTCGGACGCTGCAATTAAAACTTCAGCGCTGGCGGTTCCCTCGGGATAGGGAAGTGTATAGTGCTCTTTGACAATTAAAAATCCGCGAAGCGGGATCATGAATAATACACCGGTAACTCCGCCACACATCGCCAGCAAAGTCATTTGAGTGAACGTCGGATCAACATTCACGCCGGTTTCTTTTGTCCAAATAAATAGCGCCGGAATTGTAAAAATGATTCCGGATGCCAATGATGAGCTTGCCGAACCCGTTGTTTGGGAAATGTTGCACTCAAGAATTGTCGATTTCCCGAATAGCGGAGAGAGCAGGCGCAAAATTGCAACCGAGACCACGGCTAACGGGATGGCTGTACTAATCGTCAATCCCACCAGCAAACCGAGATAAGCGTTGGCGCTTCCGAAAGCAGCGCCCAGGATGACCCCCAGAATAATAGTTTTCGGATTGAAGTCCTTTAGTTTTGCTTCCGCAGGTACAAATGGTTTAAAATCCGCCATAAGTTCCTTTCCTTAATTTGTTTTCCAGTTGATTATCTTTGTTTTCAATGTATTCATTATGTTCAGTAATTTATTCTATTAGCAGGCTAATCTTGCATTTTTTTGAAATAGCTTTTTATTCTTTCATTTTTAATTTTACATTTTTAATTGCAGCTTGCTGCGCTATGAAATTCGATCGTGAGAATGACGTCCACTGATTTCAGGATCATTTACTTATTTCATAAGGGTACACGATTTAATAAGTGTTCCTTCATTGGTTGAAAGTTGAATCAGATAAACGCCATTAGTTAATTGTTCGCCGCGATCATCCCGACCGTCCCAGATTGTTTTGTGTACTCCTGAAGTTAGCTCTTTATTTAATAAGGTTCTCACGCGTTGCCCAAGTATGTTAAATATCTGCAACCTCACCTGAGACCACTGGCTTATTGAAAATTCAATGGTCGCGGCTGGGTTGAAAGGGTTGGGGTAGGCGGTTTTTAATTCAAAAGCAGGCTTGCAGTCAGTCAAAGGCTGCATCACCGAGGATGGAAGAGGAGATAAGTTGATATTTTTAATAAATGGTTGGTAGTTGGGTGCAGTAATTATCAGCGTTAAGATTGTATTGGCAAAAGAATCGTCCAGCGAAAAATGCGCACTGCCGTTACTATCGCATGTCGCGACAGTGATCAGATCGCTGTTTGTTGATATTGCTACCCGGGCGCCGGGGACCTGGGTAAGAATTTGAACTGATCCGGCTGCTGTTTCAGGATGAACGACATTTTCAAAGATTTTAATTTCGTGAGTCCAAAGCGACAGAGCGGCGTCACCAAGAACATTAATTCCATAAAAACACCAGCGCAGCGCGCCGGGTTCCCATTGGTCCGGAGCTGTAATAAAAGGTGCGCTTTGAATCCTGGATTCGGTATGCGCCGCTGCTATGGTGGAGATGTTGCTGCCGTAAAGCGCATTGATAAATTCACGATGCAAGTGCAGGCTGGGACCTTCTGTTTGGCCTTCATTGAACCAGCCGTAGCGGGTATTTCCGATGAAGGCGACGGCGAAGTTTTGTAACGACAATATCTCTTCGGCAATACAATCTGATCCGTCAGAATGGACGATATCAATTTTGGCAGCATCACATCCCTGAGAATAGATCACCGGATTTAGGCGAGCTATACCATTTATCTGCTGAAAATTTTGTTCAGAAATGTCATCAAGCGATAACCCCATATTAGAACGGCTGCTGGAATGTCCAAGATGGTGAATAAAATTTTGCCCTTGATTGATCAATGGTATTAGATCTGATTTGTTCCAATGTCCCGGATGAAGATCCCGGTCATAGAGGAATGTAATTGTTAAATCTGATGTTAATCCCTGGGTTGGGTAACCGTTTTCAGTTTGATAGCCAATTAGCAGATCGAGATAATCTCCACCGAATGAAACCGGATCCGGATACAGGTATTGTCCTGCCATCAGATTTTTTACCGCGTCCTGGTGCACCGGTTGGTCTTGATGGATAAATATTTTATTCAGCAGGGCGGAAATTTCATTGCTATTGTCGGCTGCGATCCTGGCGACATGAAGCTCGGGCAGAAGATCGTCCTCACCGGGTTCGCCCCATTTGTCATTATTGTTATTGTTCCACGAGCCATCCAATGCGGCATAATATAAATCTGATGGGATTTGTTGAACCATGGTGTTGCCGCCGGTTATCACCTCCGCATACAGATAGCGTATGGGTACCTGCATTTGACCTGAAGGATGAGCGTCGGCATCACCAGCCAACAGTACATAGCGAATTCCGTTTTGTTGCATTTCCTGAATAATGTAGTTTCGAATTTTTTCAGGCTCATCCATGCCGGTCATTTTCTGGTAGATTTCTTCGACTGACACGATTCCGGTCTTAATTCCCCGTGTATTATGAAATGACAATAGCGGTCGGTAAGCGTCAACAAAATCTTCGATAGTGATAATCAAATATTCATATTCGGGTTCAGTGATCTGTTGGGGATATTCAGTGATCATATCGTTGAAATTATCAGCCAGGCGAGAAAGTCGTTGGCGAATTTCTTCATCATAACGATAGTTGTTGAGCGCTGTCACCGATTGAAAATTGAGCTCGGTGGTAATAGTTACTTCGATTTCGGTGTAATAAGTTAATGTCTGCGATGCTGGCTCATACTCCACCGGACAGAACGCTGCCAGCGCCACAGCATGGCCGAACAAATAGTGGGTGTTGACCACAACTTCGGGGCCTGTTAGCGTTTGCTTACTGTGGTAAATTTGCTGATTAATTACATAGGTGGTTAGATTCTTTCCGGAATGTTTTGGGGGTTGTTTCGGTGAAAGATTAATTTTTCGGTTTAAGCTTTCAGGGTTTAACAGGTTAATGCTGATGCCGGTGGCAATATGTCCGGGTGGGATCAGCAGGGCAATTTTTTGCACCGGAAATGTGGGACTGCCTACCATCCCCAGTTGGTAGCTATTTGAAAAATAAACCAATTCCCTGCCATCCGGCATTTGTCGAATCTGTGGTTTTGATAAGCGATAGGTCTGTTTAATCGTATCGCCGTTCAAAAGCATCGGGGCAAGAAAGAAAATACTGAAAATAATAAAAATCAATGCTGTCGTTTTGGTTCTCATCTGTTGAATTCCCTCATGCTGACCTTTTGATGTGCTGCCTCAAAACTCTATATCGGACAATAGAGGTGACTGTACAAGAATTCATAGCGCAGCAAGCTGCAAATTCCAAGTTCCAAATGGACAAATTCCAAATAAATTTCAATTACCAAATTTCAATGACTAAAACATCTTG
>DSAU01000346.1 GCA_011046315.1 bacterium | reverse complement strand
GTGTATTTTATGATTTCAATTTCGATCGCCATATTGATTGACTGGATTAAAAAACCCGTATTTTTGGAGAATGATTATGCCTGATAGCTTGATACCACTGCGCTTACAAATTTTCGCCATAATCATTAGCGGCATCTTGCTTGTCGGAATCGTCAGTCTGATTCGGAAGGGTAAGCTCAAAGAAGGATATTCCATTTTATGGTTTGCCATTGGCTTTGGTTTTCTGTTGATCGCTCTCTGGACAGATCTGTTGAAATTAATTTCCAGCCTGGTCGGAGTCGATTATGAACCGGCAACCTTGTTCGCTATATTATTGATCGGTACGATTGTCATTTTAATCCACATTACAGTGCTGGTTTCTGGATTTGATCAGAAGGACAAAACGCTGGCACAGTATGTGGGGTTGCTAATGTGGGAAGTGAAGCAGTTAAAAGAAGAAAATAAAATAATGAAAGAAAATTTGCAACAGAACGGAATCGACGTGACGCTTAAACAAAAAGTGAACGATAGCGGCGCGGAAGGAATTTGATGCATAATATGTTAACATTTGATCTTGAAGATTGGTATCATGGCAATTTTTTGGATCAGGACGAGGAGGTTTCACCAGAACGTGATCGGGTTGTTGAACCCACCAGCCGAATTTTGCAATTGCTTGAAAAGACAGGTAACAAAGCCACGTTTTTCGTCCTTGGCTGTGTTGCGGAAAGATATCCTGACCTTGTAAAGAAAATCCACCAGCAAGGACACGAAATCGCATCGCATGGCTACAAGCACAGGTTGGTCTATAAATTAACGCCGGAAGAATTTGCAGACGATTTAAAAAAATCGGTCAAAATTTTGAAGCAATTAACCAATGACAATGTGGTCGGGTATCGGGCGCCCTATTGGTCGATCTGTTTGAAAATGGAGTGGGTTTGGAAAATTCTGGCGCAGCACGGAATCGAATATGATTCCAGCGTCTATCCGTTTAAAACTTATTTATACGGCGACAATCAGGCGCCGAGGTTTAAATATGAACTCAGTTGGAACAATACAGGAAATATTACAGAAATACCGCCGACAGTTTTAAACTTTGGTAATAAGCGATTGCCCTTTGCAGGTGGTTTTTATTTTCGTTTGTTGCCATATCGGATAATAAAGTGGGCAATAAACAGAACGAATAAGATCGATGGCAGTCCGGTTGTTTTTTATCTGCACCCGTATGAGATTGATCCCAAAAAGGAAAAAAATTCCAAAGGGTTTAAGAATAATTTTATTTTGCATGTGAATGTTAAAAAAGCTGAAAAGAAACTGGCTAAACTATTAACAGAATTTCAATTTAATTCGATCAAGGACATTCAGGGAAAGTTATCCTAAATTAACAAAAAGCAATTTTTGATGTTGGGGGGGAACTGGTGTATTATATTAGGAGGTGTCAAAAATGAAGTACTATTTGACGGTGAAGTTTTGGGTAATGGTGTTAGTAGTGATAGGTTTGACGATGAGCGCTTCTTATGCTCAGAAAAGAATCATGCCCCTGGGAGATTCTATCACTGAAGGAGTGGTCAGTGGAAATCCGGTCGGGGGATATCGTGATGATTTGGCAGCGCTGTTAACCAACGCTGGTGTAAGTTTTAATTTTGTCGGTACGCTTTCAGACGGTACCGGTTTCGATGCAGACCATGAAGGCCACAATGGTTTTCGTGCTGATGAAATTGCGGCTGGTTTGCCGGGGTGGTTAGCTACGCTTGGTTCAGATGTGCCACGGTTCATTCTGGTTCACGCAGGGACTAACGATATTGGTCAGGGTCAAACTGTTGAAAGTACTATCAGTGATATTGAAGATATTGTTGATATCCTCTATAATAATGCAGCTTTTAATCATATTCTGCTGTGTAGTTTGATCCCTCGCAATGATGATAAGGACGATGTCACCAGTCAGCTCAATGTAAAAATTAGAGAGTTGGTGTCCACCAAAAGAGCTGATGGGTATAAAATTTATTATGTCGGACAGAATGAGGTGTTTAAAGCAAATCCAAATTGGGCGGCTGATTATTTAGCCGATCATAAACATCCGAATAATGCCGGCTACAATCTGATGGCAGAAGTGTTTTTCAATAATTTGATGAACGCTTTTTATACTTTTGATAATAACCAGGAGCCGATCAGGACCGATTATTTCACCCGGGCAGAAGTTGGGAAAACCTGGGCTGCTGCTCCGGAATATCAAATTGTGAATGATGAATTATCGAATAGCGCCACGGCCACGGAAAATCCCTGGAATTATTTAGCAACTTATATTGCGCAAACCAACCCCACTGAGGTTGCGGTTCAATGGGGTGCAAACGCGACAGAAGCCGGTATTCGTGAAGGCGCTATTGCGCTTCGACTTGACTCGCCCTCCACGACTGCCAACGGTTATATGTGTTGGTATTCATCAGCGGGGATACGACTCTGGGAGTTGAGGAATGGCGCACCGTATGACCAGATACAGATTAAAACGTCCAATTTACCTTTTCCGGTTGCCGGTGATGAGTTTAAAATTCAAATGACCAGCGATGACGATGGTCATCATTTTACGACCTTCATCAACAGTCAGCAGGATGTAACGCTGACCGATGTTGCAAAAAGACAGGGCAATGGGGCTACTCTTTACGCCGGCGTGATGTTAAAGAGTAATTTGGAAAATAATATTAATTATTTTGATCTTACCGGAGGACAGGCAAGTGAGCCTGGAGATGATGTCACCCCGCCAGCAGCGGTCACTGATTTGTCAGCTGGTTCACCCAGCGCCAACAGCATTACTTTAAGTTGGACCGCAGTTGGCGATGATGGTATGGACGGCACGGCATCGCATTATGATGTCCGGTATTCAACCAATCCCATCAACAGTGAAGATGATTTTAATTCGGCGACAGAAGCTGGTGGTGAACCGACACCTTCAGCTCCGGGTACATTGGAAACTTTTGTTGTCAGTGGATTGGATATGAATACTACCTATTATTTTTCAGTAAAGGTCTATGACGACGCCAATAATTGGTCGCGGTCGAATACGGTCAGTGCAACCACAAGGTCTGCCAATGTGGTAGTAGATAATTTTAATCGCACCAATCTGGGGGCGGATTGGAACGCTGATCCTGAATTTCAAATTGTTAATAATGAACTGGCGAATACTGCAAAAATTGGTGATTGGAACTATATCGCTGTTTACAACGCTCGAACCAATCCGATTGAAGTGTCCTTCAAATGGGGGCTGCAAGCCACCGCAGCCGGAATCGAGGAGGGTGGCATGGCGCTGCGAATGGACGCTGCTTCACCGAATGCCAGTGGTTATGCAGTGTGGATTCGGCCGTCAAATCGGAGGATAATGTTATGGACGATTGTAAATGGACAGATAAGCTCATCAGTAACGTCAAAAACAATGGAATCCGGCGTACCCACACCGCAAGCAGGTTATATATTTAAAGTTCAATTGAGCAGCGATGGTCAGGGGCATCATTTTGATTGCTATGTAAATGATCAATATGCGGGTCGCGTTTCTGACGCAGCTAAATCTCAAGGTAATGATGATGAACTCTACGCCGGTGTGATTCTGAAGGGAAATTTGAGCAATAATATCGATGATTTCACTTTAGTGAATGTCGGTGGAGCTCCCAAATATCTGCAATATGTCGATGGCGATGGTCAATATGGAACCATCGGACAGGCATTACCTGGCTCTTTGATTGTTCGTGTAACTGATGAAAACCGAATCCCGGTTTCGGACGTAGCGGTTGATTATCGGGTTGTTCAGGGCAGCGCTAGTTTGGATTTAGTTCCTCCGGATAATAATGTCCGAATAGAGGCTGAATCAGGTTCAATTACACCGCCGATGACAATCGGATTTGATGATAATGCCTCAGGGGGCAGATATATTTATGCTCCTTCAGGAGCGCCCAAACAAGGAAAAGCTGAATATACAGTAAATCTGCCCGTATCAGGAACCTATAACATCTGGGGAAGAATTTACGCTCCATCGGGTCTTGAGGATAGTTTTTTCTTTGTTGTTGACGATAGCCCTGATACATTAACCTGGCATCTGATGTCACCTTATAACAGGTGGCGATGGGCGAAGTTTGAAGAAAATCAGGGAGTGCCTTTCAGCCGGTCGTTAAATGCAGGGCAGCATAAATTTTCCATTATCAAGCGTGAAAATAATGCGCGCCTCGACAAATTCATCTTCAGCAGCGACCCCAATTTTACGCCCTCGGGCATGGAGGAGGTGCCAGCGTATTTGACCGATATTAATGGGGAAGCCCGCGCTGAATTAACTCTGGGTTCAACAGTGGGAAATATTATCGTTCATGCCGAGGTTCCCGGATTGGAAGGCTCGCCGGTTGTTTTTAGTGATATCTGGGCGCGGGCTGGCGATGCTGTTAAAATGCAATATGTGTCCGGAAACGACCAGTCCGGCAATGGCGGCCAGCTTTTAGCTGAACCTTTTAAGGTCCAATTGTTTGATGAGGGAGATAATCCGGTATTTGGCTGGCAGGTAACATTTCAGGATAGCCAGGGCGGTGGGTTTCCTTCTAATACTCAGCCGGTTTTGTCTGATGCCGAAGGCATTGCTCAGACCAACTGGACGCTGGGAACTGAAAATGCAAACAACATCATTCATGCAATCTCGGAAGGTTTGTTGGGGTCACCTGTCGTGTTCAACGCGACAGCCGTCGGTGGCGTGGCGGACAGCATGTTATATGTCGCGGGCGATGGTCAGAGCGGTGTGGTTGGCGCTGCGTTAGCGATTCCACTAAAAATGAAAGTGATAGATGGCCAGGGAGGAGGTATTCAAAACCACCGGGTGAAATTTAAGGTCCTCGAAGGTGAAGGTTCTCTGGCGAATGTGATGACGACGTTCAATCCTGAAGACGGCAAAGTCGCAGCAATGTCGAGCACATCTTCGGAGCTTGAAGTATTGACTGACGCGGATGGTTTTGCACAGGCAATTTTAACACTTGGTCAAACTGTCGGCGTGGAAAATAATGTGGTGGAAGCCTCGGCAATGGTCGGGGAGCAACACCTGAAGGGATCGCCGTTTGTTTTCAAGGCGTCAGCAAATCCGGGACCTCCCAGTCAGATCATCTATGTCAGCGGAAACAACCAGACCGGCGCTGCCAACAGACCCCTTGGCGCTCCGTTCGTAATCAAAGTTGCGGACGAGTTTGGCAATGGTATCGGCGCTCATGAAGTTAATTTTGAGGTTAAAGCCGGTGGCGGAACTTTGAATCCGGCAGGACCCTATTATACCGAAGCCGGTGGGCTGGCGCAGGTGACATTGACATTGGGAGCGCAATCCGGAATAGATAATGAGGTCTGGGCAACAGCGGAACACAACAGCACAGCTTTGACGAACTCGCCGATTGTTTTTCAAGCCACCTCCGGATTGGTGACGTCGATGATCTATGTTGGCGGCAATGGACAAACCGGGTCAGCCGGCTATCCGGCGGCAGATTCGTTAAAGGTTAAAATATTGGACAATTTTGGTAATCCGGTCAGCGGATTTCCGGTTACATTTTCTTCGAGCGAGAGTTCAAATCCTGGAACCTTTAATGGAACAACTAATCAGGTAATTAGCGCAAATACCGATGGCGCCGGGATTGCCAAGGTGCAGTTTACCTGTGGTGCTCAATGGGGCGTCACTTCTGTCGCCAAGGCAATTGTTGATGGTCTAACCGGATCTCCAGTGACTTTCAACATTAACGTTGCTGATTTGACCGGTGTTCAGTATGTTTCCGGAAACGGACAAACCGGAGTTGTCGGCGAGCCGCTTCCAAATCCGTTTCAGGTAAAGGTTGTTG
>DSAU01000013.1 GCA_011046315.1 bacterium | reverse complement strand
TTTTCGCCCATATCTGGCTTTGCCGGCTGCAATCTATTTAGTCAATTATGCATTCATCGATTTTTATTTGAGTTATCAATTTATTAAATTTAATATCATTTCGCCCAATTATTTTTACAAAGTGGATCGCAATGTTTACCTGTTGAATTACAGTCCTGGGGGTAAGTTTTCAAATTCCAGTGTGGTGACACTTGGACTAATTTTTCTTCCTCAGTTAGCTGGGTTCATCACGATTTATGCGCTGGGGTTGATTGTGGTTAAGACCTATTCGGTTTTTCGATTATTTAAATTGCAATCATTAAAGCATGAGGTGAACCGATGAGTACATGGGGCAGAACGATTTCTCTGGCAAAACGGGGGGTTCAGAGTTATATCATGCATCGACCTTTGAGCGTTTCTTTTGAAGTGACCTATAGCTGTAATGCTTCCTGCAAACATTGTCATCTGGGAGGCTTTATCAAAGATGAGGAGCGGGCAGCAGCGCAGCGCTTCGGAGAAATTTGTGCTGAAATAAAACCGGTTGTGGCGCAAATTTCTGGCGGTGAGCCGCTTATCCGAAAAGACCTCGAACAAATAGTCAGCGCCATGCGACGAGTGAACAGAGCTCCGTATATCGTCCTCACCACCAATGCGATTATGCTCAGTAAAAAACGCCATCAATCGCTGATCGATGCCGGCGTCGATCAGTTTTCGGTTTCGCTGGATTATCCGGACGAGCGACATGATGAGTTCCGGGGATCAAAAGGGCTGTTTGCCCGGATTTGTAATCTGGTAAAAGAGTTAAACACCGGCAACGGGAAGTGTATCACGCTCAGTTGCGTTGTTCAAAAGGACAACTTTCGCGAGTTGATCAAAATTGCCGAGCTCTCACAGAGTTGGGGGGTGAGGGTGAATTTCAGCACCTACACCTGGTTGAGGACAAACGACCGGAATTATGTTTTGGATGCTGATGATCTGCTGGAATTTAAAGCGATTGTCCGACAGCTACTGGCATTGAAAAATCAGCAGCATAATTTTTTCGCGTCAGCCTACACCTTCAACCGCATGATCCGATTCTATGAAAATGGCGGTATTCCTGATTGCAAGGCGGCTGATAAATTTTATATTGTCAATCCTGATGGCAGATTTTCGCCGTGTGGTTTGATAATTAAGCGATACGATTCGCTAGCGGAAATGAAAAAAAATTTTAAAGCCAACAATAGCTGTACCGAATGTAATACCAGCATCCGTTCAAATTGTGAAAAACCCATCCCTGCAATGATTCGAGATAGCATAGGTTCACTCTAACATTATGCCAAACGCGAATGCCTCTCAAAACTTTAGCTACGATCGGATATCGAAACGACGTATCCTTGTTTTTTCGCTGGAAATTATATTGGTGCTCGCTTTGCTGGTGCTATGGTTCAGCAGCGAAAAGCTACAGCAAAGCCGCAATCTCTGGGTGTTGTTTTTTTACAGCATTCCCTGTCAGTTTTTAATTGCAATCGTTCCCCACGAACCTGTTTTTTTGTATTTTAGCAAATTTTATCAACCGCTGATAGTGACGTTGGTTTCGGTTTCTGGAGCCATTTTAACCGAAATCTTAAATTATTCCACTTTCAAGTTTATTGTTGATTTGTCAAATTTTGATAGGCTAAAACACAGCGGGATTGTCGCTCGGATAATTGGTTTTTTTCATCGCGCGCCATTCCTTGTTCTATGGATCGCAGGTTTTACCCCGATCCCATTTTATCCGTTTCGTTTCCTCGTGGTACTGGCAAAATATCCACTTGGCAAATATTTATTGGCAGTGGCTCTATCGCGAACGCCGCGCTTTTTTTTATTGGCGCTGCTGGGTTACACTTTTAAATTGCCTGATTGGGTGCTGGCTGCGCTGTTTGTTTCAATGATTCTGCTCATGAATATCCCGATTGTTTTAAAGCAGATCCAGCGCCACCGGAAAAAAAATATACGCCATGATTTGGTACAATGAGTCATAAAAAAAACCAGCCCTGTTGATTATCTGACAGGGCTGTGCGGGTACGGGGATTAAAAATGAAAGGCTTTTTCAGGCATACATTTCTTCGATCAGGTCTGTATATTTGCTTTCCACAATTTTTCGTTTGATTTTTAGTGTTGGCGTCAATTCGCCGGCAGCGATACTCAGCGGCTCAGCGATTAAGCGGAAAGCTTTGATCTGTTCAAACCGGGCAAAACTTGAGCCAAGCCGGTCAATTTCGTCGCCGATTTTCTGCACAATTTGTTCATGCTGAACCAGGTCTTCAGGGGATTGATACGAAATATTATTCTGTTCGCAGAAAGTATTTATTAATTCCCAGTTGGGAAAGATCAGCGCCGAAAGAAAATTGCGTTTATCGCCGATAATTAGAATTTGTTCGATATAGGGGCTGGTCAGCAGACTGTTTTCAATGGCAGCCGGCGCCACATTTTTTCCACCTGAAGTAACGATAATATTTTTCTTACGATCGGTAATGACCAGATAGCCGTCCTCGTCCAAAAATCCGATATCGCCGGTATGCAGCCACCCATCCTCATCGATGACCTCTCTGGTGGCTTCGGGATTTTTGTAATAACCTTTCATGATATGGGGTCCGCGTGATAAAATTTCTCCGTCTTCGGCTATTTTTACCTCAACGCCAGCTTTTGATAGCGGCGGTCCCACGGTTCCGAATTTCATTTTTCCTTCCTCATTAACCGCGATGACCGGTGAGCTTTCAGTTAATCCATAACCTTCCAAAATCATAACTCCCATGGCGTGAAAAAATTCGCCGATTTCCTTTGTCAGCGGTGCGCCTCCGGAGATGAAATACCGTAACCGGCCACCAAACTTTTGTTGAATTTTTGAATAGACCAGTTCCTGGGCAAGCTGCTGTTTTATTGATAAAATATTTCCCGGCTTGGCGTGCCGCTGAGCCGCGGCATATTTTTCACCGGTGCGCAACGCCCAGTAGAATATTTTCTTTTTTATTGCTGAACCGGATTCGGCATTTTCCAGAATTTTGGTGTACATTTTTTCAAACAGCCGGGGAACGCTGCACATGATGGTAGGCTGGGCTTCGGTCAGGTTTTGCGCCACCTTCTCCACACTTTCAGCGTAGGCAATAGAGCCGCCAGCATAGAGCGGGCAAAACTGACCACCCATGCGCTCGAACACGTGGCATAATGGTAAAAATGACAGAAAGCGGTCGCTGGATCGGATGTTGAGTGTTTCAACGCCGCCCTTGACGTTGGAAAAAATATTTGCATGGCTCAATACCGCGCCTTTGGGATCGCCGGTGGTTCCGGAGGTGTACACAATCGCACACGGATCGTCCGGATCAATGGCGGCGGTGGCTTTTTCGTAATACCCTGGATTTTCCTTTTCAAATTCAGCGCCTTTTTCAAATAGATAGTCAAAATAAAGCATGAACGCTTTCGGTTCTGAATAGTACTCCATATAGAGCAAATGCTCCAACTGCGGCAGATTGTCGAAAATTTCAATAATTTTATCAGCTAATTCCGCGGTCGAAACAATTACGATTTTGCTGTCAGCATCTTTTAAAATATATTCCATGTGTTTAGGAGAAAGGGTCGGGTAGATCGGAACATTGACTGCGCCCAGCGATAAAATCGCCAGATCGGAAATAGTCCATTCCGCACGGTTCTCCGCGACGATCGAGACTTTGTCGCCTTTTTCAATTCCCAGCGATGCCAGTCCCAGCGCCAGATTTTTAACGCGTTGCCCAAGCTCGTTGTAATCAATTCCTTGGTACTCTCCGTTGATTTTGCTTAATAGGGAAATATTGCTGCTGTGATTTTTAACCGTATTGAGAAAGGCTTGGGTTAAGGTTGATGCTGTCATTAATTTTTCCTCCATAATTTTATGGCTTGACATTGCCATCGCTTTAAAGGGGGAAATGCTCGGGAAATTCAACTCGCCAATTTTTCGGTGTTCAATGATCAACGATGACAACTATAATTAATAATTGGTTCGCTAAATACGGCGCACATTTTTTGGAGTAGAATCAGTTCCTTTAATGAATATGAAATTCAAACGCCAACCGGCTGATTAAAATTTTTTAAATTCAGTTTAGCGATAGGGTTGCCCTTTGAATTTAGAATCAATACTTCTCCATTATAATAAAATCAAACCATATTGTCAAGATAAAACGACCTGAGCAGATAATATTTTTCTAACAGAATAAAGCTAAGCCAAAGGAAGTTGGAGCTAGCGTATGAATCGAGGCAAAAAAAAACAGCAGTGGCATGTTGTAAAAGCTGAGCTGTAAGTCGGCTGCCGCTGCTGTTGACTGTTTGTGTTACCTATTTTTTTTCCAGGCGGGATGGGTGATCCCGTGATATTTAATTTTATAATTCAATGATCGATTGGAAATTCCCAGCAAATCGGCTGCATCCTTTTGAACCCATCTGGTGATTTCCAGCGCTTTGATGATGTGTTGTTTTTCGAGTTGTTTTAAATCGAGCGTTGTTGGTGCGCCGTTGCTTTCATTGTTTTTGCGGCGTTCTTTGCCGCCTGCCAGAAAATAATCTTTTCCCGATAGCGCCAAATCATCGCAATCAATCGCGTCGCCTTCATCAACCATGAGCACGGCGCGTTCGATTAGATTTTTCAGTTCCCTGATATTGCCGGGCCAACTGTGATTGATCAGCAAAGTTTTAGTTTCATCTGTAAATCCACGAGTGGGTTTTTGCAGTTCTTTGCTGAATTTTTTTCGGAAAAAATCTGCAATCAACAAAATGTCTTCTTTTCGCTGGCGCAACGGCGGGACATCGATGGTTATCACATTTAGCCGATAATAGAGATCATTGCGAAAGTTACCCAGTTCGATTTGTTGTTCCAGGTCTTTATTGCTCGCAGTAATGATCCGTACATCCACCTCGACCAGATTATTTCCACCCACCCGGGTAAATTCTTTATCCTGCATCACTCGCAAGATCTTGGCCTGGGTCATGGGATTCATATCGCCGATCTCATCGAGAAAAATTGTGCCGGAGTGCGCCTGTTCAAATTTTCCGATGCGGCGTTGAAACGCACCGGTGAACGCGCCTTTTTCGTGTCCGAATAGTTCGCTCTCCAATAGATTATCCGGCAAAGCCGCACAATTGACTTTTACATAGGCTCTGGTATTGCGGTAGCTAATGAATTGGATCAAATCCGCAATCAGTTCTTTACCAACGCCGGTTTCTCCTTGAATCAAGACACTGGAATTGCTCTTGGCAACTTTTTTGATTAAATTAAAAATATGTTTTATTTTAGAGCTTTTGCTGACCAGAGGATAATAATGATCAAAACCAAAATTTTTGACCAATTCTCTGGAGATGTCGCTATGAATCTCGAGACATTTTTCCATCCATCGCGAATCAAATTCCTCGGCAAATTTGTTCATGAAACGCACCCCATGATAATAAGCAATAGCATCGCCACAAGACTCCTGAAGGCTGTTTCAGAACAAATAATGTACCAGAAAGGATATTAGTCAGATAATTAGCTATAAATGAAAAGGATATCCATGGTTGGGATTGATGCTGGTGGGTTGGTGGTTATTCTAATATGAAAATGGATATCATCATATCGGATAAATTGTGATTTCAAAATGAAATCGGAGTGGATTCAAAATTCGTCGTAGTTCAGTTTAGCATGGTTCTCCAGTTAACTGATTTTTTGTGCGCTCCGCGAACGTTTGCCTCTTATTCCGAATAGCACTAACCAGTCAATTATCGTAGCTTTTCAATAAAGAATCCAAATTCCTTCAAGCGTTTCATTACTATGCCAATATTTCGTTCCCGAATCGCAATGTGATAATTTTCAACTTTTAAAATATTATAT
>DSAU01000182.1 GCA_011046315.1 bacterium | reverse complement strand
TCTATATGCTCAGGAATCGAACTATTATTGCTAATTTTCAAAGTGATCAATCAACTTATACGCTGACTGTGAATGTGGAACCTCCAGGTGTTGGTTATGTCTCAAAAAACCCGGATAAAGCATCCTATTCTTCAGGGGAAACAGTTCAATTGACAGCATATTCTAATAGCATCCAAGGTTCCAGTGATAAAATATTTGTGGAGGCAGAAGCTGGTACACTCAGTGGAGCGATGCAGGTCGGAAATGATAGCCAGGCTTCAGGAGGGCAATATGTTTTTAATGCCAGCTCAGTGCCAAAATCTGGTAGTTCAAATTACTCTTTTGAAGTAAAGGAAGCGGGTACCTACGCTGTGTGGGGACGATGTTACGCGCTATCTGGAATTGAAGACAGCTTTTTCTTTGTGCTAGATGGATCTTCAGATACATTAACCTGGCATTTGGCGTCCTCTTACGGAAGCTGGATATGGCAAAAAGTTTCTCATGATTTTTCAATTCAGCAGTTTAATTTAAGCGAAGGTGTTCATACATTTTCGATTGTTGCAAGGGATATTAATACCAGAATAGACAAGATCATATTTTCAAAAGATCCGGATTTTGTGCCTTCGGGCAAGGAAGATCAATCTTCAATGGGAGTGTATGTTTTTGATCGCTGGGGAGGAGATTTAAGTGGTACAAGCAATCCGGCTAATTTGACAATGAATGCCAACAAACAAGTTACTGCTTATTTTGTTGAGTCAATAGAAACAGTAAGCACACCTTCTAAACCAACCGGACCCAGCAGTGGTACAGTGGGGCAAAATTTGAGTTTTAGCACCGGGGGTGCTGTATCCAGTCTGGGAAATCCGGTTGACTATCAATTTGATTTTGGCAATGGAGTTCAGTCGGATTGGGGCGGCTCAACCAGAACAAATACATATCAGCAGGAAGGCAGCTTCGAGGTGCGAGCTCGCGCCAGAAGTCGGGTCACTCCTCAAGTGATTTCTGCCTGGTCATCGTCACATACGGTCGCAATCAATGAACCTGTTCCCAATACGCTGTCTGTTAATGTTGTCCCTGCGGGTGCGGGGATAGTCGACCGCGAACCTTACAAATCCGGATATCAGCAAAATGAGTGGGTCACCCTTACTGCAATACCTCAAACCAGTGATAATAATATCCGAATTGAGGCCGAGAGCGGAGAGCTTTATGGATCTGCGACCATCGGTTATGATGAAGAAGCGTCCGGGGGACGATACATTTTTGGATCAAGCAGTGTTCCAAAATCAGGAAGGATTGAGTACAATTTTGAAATTCAACAAGCCGGCGCTTATTATATCTGGGGAAGATGTTTTTCGTTGTCCAACATCGAAGATAGTTTTTTTATTGTTGTTGATGGTAGCAACGATACACTGACCTGGCACCTTGATCAGGATTTCAATGTCTGGAAGTGGCAGAAGGTTTCAGATTGGTATCAAGTTAAATCGTTTCAGTTCAACTCCGGATGGCATAGCCTGACAGTAATTATTCGCGATATCAACGCACGTTTGGATAATATCTTAATTACATCGGATCCCGATTATATACCAGTGGGAAAAGAGGAGCGTGACAAACACATCTGTTTTGAAGCTGAAACTGGTATCTTAGAAGGACCAATGAGTATTGGCAATGATAGTAATGCATCGGGTGGTCAATACATCTATAGCACCAGCTCCAATTCGATGGCGGGGCGCGCCAATTATACTTTTACTGTCCAAACAGCAGGAACCTATTACATTTGGGGGCGCTGCTATGCTTTATCAGGAATTGAAGACAGCTTTTTTATCCAAGTTGACGGTAGCACAGACGTTCTTACCTGGCATCTTGCTTCTCAATATCATCAATGGATTTGGCAAAAAGTATCGCATAATTTCGTTGAAAAATCATTTAATTTTTCGCAGGGACAACACACGTTATCAGTCATTTCTCGTGAAATCAATGCCCGGCTTGATAAAGTTTTTATTACAGATGATCCGAATTACATACCATCGGGAGTTGAAGATACTCCAACGGTGCGAGATGTGGCTTACAGATTTGATCATTGGGAAGGTGATTTGTCCGGAAACAGCAATCCAGCAAGTTTGCTAATGAACAGCAATAAAACAGTTACTGCTTATTTTGTTGAAGCTGAAGAATTCGTTAGTTCACCGAGTTCGATTAATGGTCCTGCTACAGGGGTTACTGGCCAAAGCTTGACTTTTGAAGCTATAGGCGCTTCTAGTTCAAAAGGCAGCGACCTGGAATATCAATTTGATTGGGATAATACTTCAACCTCGAATTGGGGGAATAAAACCAGAGATCATGTTTTTATGACAAGCGGAATAAAGCTGATAAAGGCCAGAGCGAGAAGCGTAGCAGATACCAACATTGTGTCAAATTGGTCGGATCCATTATTGGTCACCATAAATGGGTTGACTTTGACGATTACTGTTGAACCCGATACAGGAGGGACTGTCGCATACGCACCGGTTAAAGCTGAATATTCTCTTGGCGATACAGTGACTTTGTCAGCGAATCCTGCTTCCGGATTTTCTTTTGAGCAATGGACAGGAAGCTTAACTGGTAGTTCAAATCCTGCCCAAGTGGTTATGAATAACAATAAATCAGTGACAGCAGTCTTTAATCGCACTGTGGAAACCGTATCCAAACCTACTTATCTCAACGGACCGGAAACCGGCATCATGGGACAGAGTCTAAGTTTTTCAACCGGTGGATCGGTTAGCAATTTAGGACATTTATTAGAATATCAGTTTAATTGGGGTGATGGTCAACTCTCTTCATGGGGGGGTGATACACAACAGTATATTTACAGTTACGCCGGGTCGTATCAGGTTAAGAGCAGAGCACGTTGTAAAACTCATACCGGTGTTATTTCTGAATGGTCGGAACCCCATGCCATAACAATTACGGGGTATTTTCTAATGGAATTTATATCGCCTTCCGGAACAGGCACAATAATGAGAACGCCTAACAAGACTTTTTTTGCTGTTGGTGAAAAGGTCGTATTGTCTGCGGCGCCATTACCAGGATATAAATTTGAACGGTGGAGCGGAGATTTAGTCAGCAGAAATAATCCTGACACCGTGACCATGAATGGAAATAAGGTCATCACCGCGCATTTTTCTGAAGCTAGTGAGATTGTGTCAACGCCAACAATAATCTCTGGTCCCGATTCCAGCATTATTGAGCAAGAAGTTACTTTTATAACAGGCGGCTCAACATCAAGCAAGGGAAACCCGATAGAGTATCAATTTCATTGGGGTGACGGAACACTTTCAAGCTGGGGCGATAGCGTACGGACTCATGTTTACAATTCAGCCGGGACTAATGAAGTCAAAACCCGCGCCAGGTCAAAATCAGATAGCAGCGTTGTTTCCAATTGGGCGGAACCGCATAATTTGATAGTGTTGAGTAATTATTTTACAATTACTATTTCAGTGATTCCGACTGGTGCTGGAAGTGTCAATCGCACACCTTTTAAATCAGATTATAAAAATGGTGAAATAGTGATCCTGTCACCGTTACCAACTAACGGTTATTTGTTTGATTCCTGGGGAGGAGATCTGTCAGGAATTGATAATCCAGCAATAATTACAATCGATGGCAATAAAAATATTATTGCGCATTTTAAGCAGTATTCTGGTATTGATAAAGAAAGGGACAAGCTGCCCGAAAAATTTGCTTTAGATCAGAATTATCCGAACCCTTTTAATCCGGAAACGACTATCAATTATCAGCTTGCAGAAGAAGGTCATGTAAAAATTTCGGTATATAATGTGCATGGTCAGGTGGTATCCTTGCTGGTAGATCAATACCAAAGTATCGGATATTACTCAATTGTGTGGACTGCATTAGATCGCAGTGGAAATATGCTCCCGTCTGGTGTTTATCTGTACCAGATCGAAACTGAACATTTTACACAGTTGAAGAAGATGATTTTGATAAAATGATCTGTAGATTTTTAAAACCGGGCCGTTCTTTTTTGATGAAAAGAACGACCCGGTTATTTGACTAAAAAGAGGGGGAAAACATCATTAACGACTACGCGTCCCGAAATACTATTCTCTCCTGCCTAATTTTTTTGCCGTTTATCATTGCTTCAGGCAGTTATGATTTGAGGGCACAAATCAGAATTATGCCCCTTGGAGATTCCATTACAATGGGCAGACATGGCGAGCCCTCAGGTTATCGTGATGATTTTGCTATTATGCTTCTTAATGAGGGCGTAAACTTTGATATGGTAGGGTCAGTGAACGATGGCAGTGGATTTTATCCCAGGCACGAAGGACACAGCGGTTGGCGTGCAGATGAAATTTACAGTCAGCTAAACCGCTGGCTCAACATGAACCCCGCCGATATTGTTCTGCTTCACATTGGTACTAACGATATTAGTCAGGGAGAATCCAACGAGAGTACAATTGAAGATATTGAGAATATCCTCAACCTGATCCGGAGCAAGAATAATAGTTCTGTAATTCTTCTGTGTAACCTCATTCCGCGTTTCGATCCCTACTATAATCGCCCTGAACGTACGGAACAGTTGAATGTTTTGATCTATCAATTATTTCAATTAAAGCAGCAACAGGGTTTTAATATTTATTTCGTTGATCAAAATAGCGCCTTTAAAGCAAATCCCAACTGGAAGCAGGAATATATGGTTGATTATGTTCATCCGAATGATCTCGGTTATCATGTAATGGCAGAATCTTTTTTTAATGTGCTCGCCGGTGTATTGAATCTTCAACGATATGCAATATCGGGACAGGTCGTTTATTATTCAAATATGCAACCGGTAAATGGTGTAAAAATCAGTTTAACAGGAAATTCCTCGCAATTATATGAAACCAGCAATAATGGACTATATGAATTTACGGGTCTTCAAGGAAATAAAAATTATGCAACCCAACCGATTAAAGAAAGGGTACAGAGAGCGGATAATGATATTATTACGATGTATAATGCTGCACTTGTATTGCGACATGCGGTAGGGCTGGAAGCATTAACGGAACCCCAACAATTAGCTGGCGATGTAGATAAAGATGGACAGGTAATAGCGTATGACGCTGCGGTGATCGCCAGATACGCGGTTAAATTGCCACCGATGAGCAACGACTTTGTTGGTGAATGGGTTTTTAATCCGCAAAAGCGAAGTTATTCAGATTTAACCAAAAATCAGACCAATCAAAATTTTAATGCTATTCTGTTGGGAGATGTGAGCGGAGCGTGGGAGACAGAGAGTTCGGGTAAAAATGTAGCTGGCAATGAGCTGTGGTTTACTGATATTAACGCTAATTGGCAGGATACAATCGTTGTCCCAATTCAAATAACCAATGAAAAGCTATTGTCTTATGAAGGCACGGTAGAATTCCCTACGCATTTACTTGATTTTGCGGGTATTATTAATGAGATTCCAGAAATGAATTTTCTCTATCATTTCACTGATAATAAAATCATCTTTGGCGCCTATAAGGCTGAATCATTTCGGTTTGAGGGGAAGGTAGCAACACTCCGATTTAATGTTTTAAAAAACACCAACGGGTTCGGAGAGGTTGTTTTTCATAGATTTCAAATTAACAATGAGAAGGCTGCGATGGGTATTGCAAAAGTAAATGTAAACCCAAAGCCAGTTAATCAGGCAATTATTGTGGGGAATAATTACCCCAATCCGTTTAATCCGGCTACCGTTTTGCCGTATGAAATCACAGAAGGGGGCAATGTTAATATTGTTATATACAATGCATTAGGGCAGAAAATACGAGAAATGGTTAATCAATATCAGAGCGCAGGTAAATATACGATCAGCTGGGATGGAAAAGATGGGGCTGGCATGAGG
>DSAU01000185.1 GCA_011046315.1 bacterium | reverse complement strand
GTGTCAATGTCGTAAACATAAGAAAGCCGCATGACGGCCATGGCGTGATCACAAATCTTCCACCGATTGTTCTCCTTTTGCACGTAGATTTCAATCATGTCGCCGTCTTCATGATAGAAGGGGAGAAAAAGCTGCCATACTTCCGGCCTTTTTTCCGCAACGCCCAATCTTCCATTAAATTGAGTGTTAAGATTTTTGATGATTTCCTGGTTCATAATTCTATTTCTCAAAGTTAAATAATTCGGTTTGTAAATCCTGTCCTGGGAAATAACGCTTGATGTCCTCAACTTTCACATGGATATATTTTACAAAAAATTTTAAGGCGTCTTCAAAATTCTGATATTTATCGGTTATTTCCACATAACAATCTTCTCTTAAATCTTTTTCAATCGCTTCAGTCGATATTTTATGTATATGAAAATGAACATGATGCGGGAACATTTTGTGTTCACCCTGCGGACCATTACATCGTAAGATTTCGTATACGCCCTTTTCATGTTTCGGATTATAGACAAGTCCAATCAAAAAATTCTCATTAAACACTGAATTGTAACGTCCAAATCCTTTAAAATAAAATTCCTTATCAACGCTTTGCAGCTCAAATTCAATCCGATAGTGACCACGCTCCAATTTTACCTTACCGGGCGCATGAATTATTTCTTTTTCACATGTTAATAAATTTGTAATTAATTCAGCATCAAAATTCATAACTATATTACCTTAAAATTTGTTCAATCATTCCGCCTGTTTCTTTTTCAAGTGCCAAAATATCTTTGCGTATTTCTTCAAGGCTGCGGAGCGGTTTGTACTTATAAAAATACTTGGTAAAATTTATTTCATAACCGGTTTTGGTTTTGTTGTGGTCAATCCATGCACCTGCCTGCCGCGCCGCAGCAGATAGCGAATTCTTAGAATACTCTCTTTTTAACCATTTCCTGCCAAAACCAGTTTTCAAATCGTTTTCACGTTTTACAGCTTCGTTTCTTGAATCGAATACTTCCCAATGAATTACCTCCACGGGTAATCTTGGTGCAGTCCAACTAACCTCACCTTTTTCGTGTTGTTGAAGTCGTAGTGGAAAATTTCCTGTTTGACCGATATAAAAGGATTCATCAGCACATTTCAAAACATAAACGCAAAATTGTCCGGGGGAAGGGCGCGGCGCAGGCAGGTCGGGCAAGTGGGTAAGAACTTCGCGCCTGAAATATTCTTCGACATTTTCTTTCAAGGGCACATTTTCATAATCCCGCAAATCAGAGTCGGGAAGCGGATTTCCTTTTTTGTCCAATTCGATTTCACCTGCTTCGCTGCGTTTTGGTCTGTCAACGGTAATGCGTGTATATCCAAAATCTTCGTTATCAAAAATTTTACAATATTCGCCTTCTTCAAAAGCCTCATAAATTTCTGTTATAGTTTTAATCTGATCGGGTTTGCCGTTCTTGGCATCGCCGATTTCTTTTCTTTTGTTTCCGAGGCTGCGCATCATTTTAACATAAAACGGATTGTCTTTATCGCCGTTTTCCCAATCATTGCCGCTTGCATTAATAAGCTGTACTTTACCTTTTCGATTAGTTTCTTTTCTGTTGGTAACAATCCAAATGTAAGTAGCGATACCGGTATTATAGAATAGTTGATCGGGAATTGCGATAATTGCTTCGAGCAAATCGTTTTCGATAATCCATTTTCGTATTTCACTGGGCCCGCTGCCAGCGCCGCCGCTAAACAACGGCGAGCCGTTAAATACAATGGCAATACGGCTGCCGTTTTTTCCGTTGTGTTTCATCTTACTGATCATGTGTTGCAGAAAAAGCAAAGAACCATCACTGATTGAAGGCAGTCCCGCGCCAAATCGGCCGGCAAAACCTTTGTTATCATGTTCGTCTTTAATGAACTTTTGCGCTTTTTTCCAGTCAACTCCAAATGGTGGATTACTCAACATGTAGTCAAATGTTTCACCTTCAAGTCCGTCCTGGCTGAAGCTGTTGCCGAATTTGATGTTTGCCGGATTCTGCCCTTTGATCAGCATATCGGATTTACAGATGGCATACGATTCCGGGTTTAGCTCCTGGCCGAACAGCTCCAGTCTTGCGCTTGAATTTAGCTCGTGCAGATATTCATCAGCGACCGAAAGCATGCCGCCGGTTCCGCAAGCCGGATCATAAAGGGTTTTTACGATGCCTTCTTTTCTCAAAATATCTTTGTCGTTGGCAAAAAGGATATTAACCATGAGACGAATCACTTCGCGTGGGGTAAAATGCTCTCCTGCGGTTTCATTGGAAATCTCTGCAAACTTGCGGATAAGTTCTTCAAAAATGTAGCCCATTTCCATCGGTTCGGAAACTTTGAACTTGTCTCTGGCATCAGCAAAATGTTTAACGATAAGATAAAGCAAATCATATTCGTCAAGCTTTTTAATTTGATCTTCAAAGCTGAAATAATCAATAATTTCACGTGCGCTGATAGAAAAGCCGTTGATATAGTTGCGAAGATTGGCAGCAATATTATTATGGTCTTTCGCCAGCTCAGCAAAATCGAATTTGCTTCGGTTATGGAATTTAACCCTGGAAATACCATTTAGAATCGGTTCAAGTACTTCCGGTTTTTTATCCTTGTGTTTTTGATAAGCTGCCAGCACTTGCTTTTTAGTTGGTTCAAGAACCATATCCAGCCGTCGTAGAACAGTAAACGGCAGGATAACTTTTCCGTAATCTGCTTGTTTATAATGCCCGCGAAGTAAGTCAGCAATTGACCAGATGAAGTTCGCTTTTTCTCTGAAGTTGTTCATAAATTTTCCATTAATTAAAAAATTTCTAATTGTTAAAGTTCACGATTCTTAACAACAAATTCAAAATTACAAAACATATAAACCGAGTGCACATATTTTATTGGTAGGCGCAACCTAATGATACTATATACAGCCTATTTTGTCGTATAACAAAATTAAACAGTTCCTGATCTAACAATCTTGAATTAGAAAACTGAAGAGTTTATCACATAACGACCAGCCATAATACCCTCTGATCGGTGATAAATTTGAACCAATGATTTGTAGCAAAAAATATAATGGATTATATTGGAAAAGTCAAGTGATAAAAATGGTGTTAGAAAAAATTGCTGAATTGGAAAAATAATTTTTTGAGAGCCATATTTTTCATTTCTGTTGTTGTGTAAAAACAAATCAGTCCCGGTTCTACAGTTGTTTGGTCGGCTTTTTTTTAAACACTGAAAAACACTGAATTACACTGAATTAAATTGTTTATCGGGAGTAAATGTAATTTTGTCGAGATCGGGATTGATTAAATTGCATAAAAAAAAGTGAACGGTAAGGGGGGATCCGTCCACTTTTTTTTGTATTAAGGTAATACGGGCATTTTAATGAACGCTAAATATTGCTGGCATATCTCTGGGCTTTATCATAATATTCGCTGTTGGGGTATGAGGTCATTAATTCATTAAACATTTTCGCTGCCAATTGATTGTCACCCAATTGGATATAACTACGTCCCATCATCAACAATGCGTCGTCCTTTTTGTGGGATTTTTCATAAGCCATGACTTTTTCGAAAGCGGAAATTGCATTGTGGTAATCTCGTTTCCCAAAATAGCTCTCTCCGATCCAGTATTGACAGTTGCTTGCCAATTTGTGCGCCGGATTAGCTTCCAGCAGGACGTTGAACAAATAGATTGCAGCGTCAAATTCTCTTGTGTAAAATTGCTGCAGCGCCTGCTCATAGCTGGCAGTAAAATCCGAGATGTCAACGTTCAGCGAGGCAGCCAGGGCTCCACCGCGAGTTTGCAGGTTGGATTCCAATTCACCGATTCTTTCTTTTCGATATTGGAGCTGAGATTTTAATTCCTCAATTTCAAGCTCTTTTGTTCCGATCGCATCATTAAGCTCATCCACCCGGGATTTTAATTGGATATATTGATCCATTGCCATATCGCTGGAAGATTGAGCCTTGTACTGATCGATGCCCTCTATCAACGCATTCAACTCATCTTCCGACGCGGCGTCTCCGGCTTCTCCGATGCCGCTCAATTCGGACATGTCCAGTTCATCGAATGGGGTTTTTTCCGCCACATCGATTTTCCGTCCGCTGCCAAAGCGGCTCGGTTCCATATAAAATGTGAGACCGCTTTTGATGTTTATAAAGCCGTCGTTTTTGCTGGTTCTGTAGGTGGGGTCAATATCGTCGGTCATGGTGAACCGGTAATCCACATTGGTGGTAAACGAAATGTTGGGGTTTAGTTTATATTCGATACCGCCGCCAAAGAAATAGGAAAAGTCAAAATAGCCGCCGAAATAATGTCCACTCAATCCGGTTCTGTTTCGCCATCCCTCATCCAATCTCCACCAAATCGCACCCAATCCGGCGTAAGTATGAGGAATAATCCTGCCCTCGGTCAACAGGTTGATACCTCCTTTGAGATCGAGGTGCAGTATGTCGGTTGAATAGGATGCAGGCCCGGAAATTAATACCCCGTCACTTAATTCACCATAACCAAACGATCCAATCGCAAAATAGCTGGGGCTGAGTACATATTTGGCGTACCCTTCAACACCGCCGGCAAATCCGACATATCCAGCGTCACCATTCATAATCTGCGAACCGATATTCAAACCAAAACCTCTCCTGCCGGCAGAAAGAAATTGTGCATTTAATTCCGAGATGAGAAGCCCGCTCAGTATCAGGATGACGACCAAAGATGATATTTTTTTCATTGCATAATCCTCCTATTCGTCCCCCCGCACGAACCGAATCTTTTAGTTGTTAATCTATAGTTGATTAAAATTGACCTGATGTTTTAAGTATTCCATCAAATCTTTCGGAACTACCTTTTCGATTGATATTTCTTTCCCGGTATAATTATTATAAGCCTTGAGCAATTCCTCAATATCGCTTTTTGCTCTCTCAATCTCCAATAATTTATCGATCTGATCGGTCTCAATTTTTTTTCGCATTTCTAAAATTGTATCTCCGATGCGCTCAAAATAATAGTTACTCATGGAATCACTGATAAGCTCGCTGACTTTTTCTGTGATTTGTTTATCATGAATTGCCATCACCTTTAAAATTTTTTTCAATTTCAACAGTTTCATGTCCTTTTTAAGCTCAATGTTGGTGCCTAAATAGGATAATGTTGATGGTGATGTTTGATAGTATTGTGTGGTTCTGGCAAAAGTTGTCAAAATATAATGCTCTAACATGACTTTCTCATCAGAAGACATTTTGCGATGGGTCTGGTAACTGATAGTGTTGGTTTTTTTATTATAATCTGCCCTGACAAGTAATTGAAGATTTACGAAATAGTAAGCTTCATTCATGTTAAAAAGCCTGTTTAGTAGTTTAAAAATTGATCAAACGTCTTGACTTTATTTCAATTAATTTACAAAAATCATGCCATTGATTTTAAGCCAAATTATGACATTTTCCTGCGTTGTTAATTATATAAAAAACAATGACATAATTTGCAATGGAACGGTTGTGACGTTAAAATCGGGACATTCATTTGTGAAATTGTATTTCAGGGTGAAAATATAGTTTAACGATCATCCCAAATTAATGGATAAGCCAAAAGATGTGATTAGGGTCGTTTAAAACATATTCCTAAATCCCATAGCCGTCAGCTTAAGGAGTTAATTATTTATATAAGGTTATGTTTTTCAACTGATTACTATGGGGCCAGAGGAGATGTTAAAAAGAATGAAAACAATAAACGTAATCGATTACAGGGTGAGTGAATATAAACCGCTGAAGCGGTTAAAAGAACTGTTTTGAGATGATTATTTCACCACAATAAATTGTGGTGTTGTTTCAATGCCTCTTTGAACTAACACCATGATTCATCATG
>DSAU01000350.1 GCA_011046315.1 bacterium | reverse complement strand
GGTGTTAGTTCAAAGAGGCATTGAAACAACACCACAATTTATTGTGGTGAAATAATCATCTCAAAACAGTTCTTTTAACCGCTTCAGCGGTTTATATTCACTCACCCTGTGATCGATTACCTTGATTTTTGTTCCGAGGTTGACCTGCTTTACTAAAAACGAAAGCATTGATAGCGCTCAATAATATTTCTCATAACAATAATTATTTTCTAAGCGGTATTATTAAAAAATGCGAGGAAGCTTATGCCAAAAAAAAATCCGGATTTGTTCCATACCCTTTCCAGCTTCACATTAAAGGACGATAGCTACAATTTTTATCGTTTGGCAAAGCTGGAAGAGGACGGAATTGCAAAAATCTCAAAGCTACCCTTTTCCATTAAAATCATTTTAGAAAATCTGTTGCGAAATTGTTGCGGCAAGATTGTCACCAAAGACCATGTCGCTGCCGTTGCCAATTGGCAGCCGAAAACTGCCGGAAAAACTGAAATTCCCTACAAACCAAGCCGAGTAATCATGCAAGATTTTACTGGCGTACCAGCGGTGGTTGATTTGGCGGCGCTGCGATCAGCCATGTCTCGTGTGGGCGGAGATCCCAAAAAAATCAACCCCATTGTTTTGGTTGATCTGGTGGTGGACCATTCCGTGCAAGTAGACGAGTATGGCCACCCCGGCGCGCTGGCAAAAAATGCTGAATTGGAATTTTCGAGAAATCGGGAGCGATATGAGTTTCTGCATTGGGGGCAACAGGCATTTGATAATTTTCATGTCATCCCCCCGGCAAGCGGCATCATCCACCAGGTCAACCTGGAATATCTCGCTAGTGTTGTTCAAATAAAAAATGAGAACGGAACCGCTGTTGCATTTCCAGATACACTGGTGGGAACCGACAGCCATACTCCGATGATCAACGGACTGGGCGTCGTCGGCTGGGGAGTCGGCGGCATCGAAGCCGAAGCCGTGATGTTGGGACAGCCGATTTACATGCTCATCCCGGAAGTTATCGGATTTAAAATTTTTGGTGAACCTCAGCCCGGCGTAACCGCAACCGACATCACGCTGACTGTGGTGCAGATGCTGCGTCAAAAAGGAGTTGTCGGCAAATTCGTCGAATATTTTGGCAGCGGCATTAGCCACATGAGTCTTCCCGACCGGGCAACAATTTCTAACATGGCACCAGAATACGGCGCTACCATTGGTTTTTTTGCAGTGGATCATGAAACGCTCAATTATCTCAAGCTCACCAATCGACCGCCTTCGTTAATCGCTCTTGTCGAAAAATATTGCAAAGAGCAGGGACTTTACCGCACCGATGACATGCCAGAACCGGAATTTTCCGAGATAGTAGAACTCGATCTGGCTACCGTTGTTCCCAGCATCGCCGGGCCAAAGCGTCCCCATGATCGGATTCCTCTTTCCGAAGTTCGCCGTTCGTTTGCACTATCACTGCAGGCGCCATTTGACCAACGTGGTTTCAACCTCTCCGGGGATAGTCTGAAGAAAAAAACCAGCGTCGCAGTTAATGGCAAGCCAACCGAATTATCCCAGGGTTCGGTCGTACTGGCCTCTATTACCAGTTGCACCAATACCAGCAATCCATCAGTATTGCTGGGCGCCGGAATTCTGGCGAAAAAAGCGGTTGAGAGGGGACTCTCGGTCAAGCCTCATGTGAAGACCAGCCTGGCGCCCGGATCAAAAGTGGTCACTGACTATCTAAATGACAGCGGATTGACTCCGTATCTGGAAAAATTGGGTTTCCACACAGTGGGCTACGGCTGCGCGACCTGCATCGGCAACAGCGGTCCCCTTCCCGAACCAATCGCTGAGGCAATTGCCGAACACGATCTGATCGCAGCCGGCGTATTGAGCGGCAATCGCAACTTTGAGGGCAGAATTCATCAACTGATAAAAGCCAACTATCTGGCATCACCGCCGCTGGTTGTAGCTTATGCACTGGCAGGAAGCATGGACATTGACTTGACGACCGATCCCATTGGCGTTGGAAATGATGGTAAACCAGTTTATCTCAAAGATATTTGGCCTTCACAACCTGAAATTGACGCGCTATGCGAAAAGGCGTACAACCCCCGCCTGTTCAAACAGGAATACACCGATATTGAACAGAGCAACCAGACCTGGAACGCGATTCCGGCGACTGGTTCTGATATTTACCATTGGGATGAGGAATCGACCTACATTCAGGAGCCGCCGTTTTTTATCGATTTTTCCCCAGAAGCAAAACCCATTCAGCCGATTAAAAATGCCAGAGTGCTGGTCAAAGTCGGGGACAGCATCACTACCGATCACATTTCACCCGCCGGCGCCATTGCCAAAGACAGCCCGGCCGGGAAATATCTGATCAGTCATGGCGTCGGTCCTAAAGATTTTAACAGCTACGGATCACGTCGGGGAAACGACCGGGTGATGACTCGCGGTACATTTGCTAATATTCGCCTGAAAAATCAGATGGCGCCCGGCACCGAAGGTGGCTGGACGACCTATTTGCCGACGGATGAAGTGATGACGATTTATGAGGCATCCCAGAAGTATCAGGCAGATCAGACACCGCTGCTGGTATTGGGAGGTAAAGAATACGGCTCCGGATCAAGCCGGGACTGGGCAGCCAAAGGCACGATTCTGCTCGGCATCAAAACAGTATTGGCGGAAAGTTATGAGCGTATCCACCGCAGCAATCTGGTGGGTATGGGCGTGCTGCCACTGCAGTTCAAAGATGGCGATAGTGTCAAAGCGCTCGGTTTAACCGGAAAGGAAAAATATACCATTCACATCGATGATAATGTTCAACCGGGACAGACTATCAAAATTGAAATTGCAGACGATGAGCAATCCCGCACCATCGAAGCGATCTGTCGTTTGGACACGCCAGTTGAAGTGGAATATTATCGTAATGGTGGAATCTTGCACACGGTGCTGCGGAATTTTATCAAGGAATGATAATTTTTAAGATTCATGGTAACTAATCACAGGGTGGTAATAGAGCGATTGAAGTTGTTGTTATTTCGGAGTGCAATCCCTTAACAGGCTGTTTATGAACTCAGAAAAATTCCTAAAATACATGTCATTGCGAGGAGCGAAGCGACGAAGCAATCTCTTTAATTTATAGTGAGTTATGTTGAAGAATGCTTCCGGAAATAAAGCTTGAAAAGCTATCAAAATTAAAAAAATTAGGGTTCATGGACACGTTGTTAATGGATTGCTGCGGCGCATATAGGCGCCGCACTCCAACTTTTACAAAAACAACAAATTGTTTATTATTGCCCTGTGATCGGTTACGATTCATGATTGCAACAACAAACCCTCATCCACATTTTTATTCTGCGTTTGAGGGTTTTATTTTTATTATAATTCCGCCAATGTAAGTATTCACAGGGGGCTAATCAATCAGCGAGCTGAAAGCAATCGCTTTATGAATAACAAACAGAGCATAAACACGCCTGAGGCGTACTGGAGCATTAGACTCCAGTTGCATAGAATTCAAAGTATTAAATCAATTAAAACGCTGTGAACGATTACCCACCAATCATTTAACAATCTTATGCGACAGTTGAAGCAGCACAATCCCCACAACAATCGCCAGCAAGCCCAACCCGATTTTAACATCGATTTTTTGAGTTCCCTGAATTAAACCGGTCACAGTTCCGGCAATGGGTGAAAACGCAAAAGCGATCGCCAATGTTACCCCCAAGTTGTCCGAATGCGACAGCGCGGCGTAAAAACTCCACATACCCAGGCTGCCGGCAATAATCCCGCCACCGATGATGATCATTAACCATGCCCTGGTATCAGTCGGATTGCCTATGGTTTTCCACGCCGGAATGGAAATCATTCCCAAAACAATCAATGCGATCAAGGTCCGCAGTGCAATTCCCGCGATCGGTGGCATTTTCATCAGTTGCAATCCCATTTTTTCAAAATAACCGCCCAGTCCCCAAAAACTTCCGGCTAAAATCGCATACAAAATGTAAGTTCGCATACATTTTCTCCTCAGCAAAAACCCGAAACAAGCGTCATCTTTTATAGACTTCAAAATATAGTCAACTCATGTCTGAAAATCAACAGCAGAATGGTAAATAGATAAAAAAGTGTTTGATTTTGGTTAATATTTTTATTATAAATATTAACAGCGCAACACGCTGGAACGCATGGTGCGATTAAAAATAATTGTGATCAATCCAAATAAAACCTGGAGGCAAAAGATGAGAAAAAAGTTTTCCATGATTTTGATCGTTTTTCTATTGTTATCAATGTTTAAACTCAGCTTCGGCCAAACTAATACCGAAGGCGCTGTCAGCAAAGAGATGTTGAAAGAAATCCGCTCTTCGCTCGTTATGGATGAACCGACGCGAGCGCTACGCAATGCGGTATCCAATAATGACATCAAAAAGCTGGCATATAACCGGGAGCTGGCTCACAAAGTTGACCATCTGTTTCGCTATCGGATCAAGACAAAGGGTATTACCAATCAGAAGTCTTCGGGCCGCTGCTGGCTTTTTACCAGCCTGAACGTGTTACGACCGGCAGTGATCGAAAAGCATAACATGAAAGAATTTTTCTTTTCAGAAAATTTCTCATTTTTCTGGGACCAGTTTGAAAAAGCCAACCTTTTTCTTGAAGCCATTATCAGCACTCGCGATAAAAACATTGACGATCGCGAACTGCAGTGGCTATTCCGGCATCCGATTCAGGACGGCGGGATCTGGAACTATGCCGTGGAACTGACGGAAAAATACGGCGTGGTACCCCAGGGTGTGATGGCGGAAACTTTCCACAGCGAAAATACTGGCATGATGCGGCGTTTACTGGCGAGAAAATTACGTGAACAGGGCATCCGTTTAAGGCAGATGCATGATGCCGGGCAAAATAAAGCACAGTTACGCCGACAAAAAATCGACTTTTTAAAAGAAATTTATCGCATGTTGGTGATCAATCTCGGGGCGCCCCCGGAAACATTTAACTGGCGCTATGAGGACAAAGACAACAACCTGAGCCAAATGAAAACCTACACACCGCAACAATTTTATCAGGATTTCGTGGGGATCAATTTGCGGGATTATATTCAGCTCATGAACGATCCCAGCAAAGAGTTTTACAAACTCTACGAAATTAAATACGACCGTAATCTGCAAGACGGCGCCAACTGGACGTTTATCAATTTACCGGTCAGCGAATTAAAAGAATTTGCCCAAGCGTCAATTAAAGACAATCAGGCGATGTATTTTTCTTGTGACGTGGGCAAGCAACTCGATCGTGATAAGGGCGTGTTGGCAGTGGGAATTTATGATTATGATTCCATTTACGGTGTAAGTTTCGGGATGAATAAAAAGGAACGGATACTGAGCTTTGAGAGCGGTTCAACTCACGGCATGGCGCTGATCGGTTTTGATGAATCAGCCGACGGAAAAGTTGCCTACTGGTTGCTCGAAAATAGCTGGGGAAAAGCAGCCGGCAACGAAGGCTATCTGACCATGACTGATCAATGGTTCGATGAATATATGTTCCGACTGGTGGTGCATAAAAAATATATCTCTGATGAGGTGTTGAAAATTTTAAAGCAAAAACCCGAGTTACTGCCGCCCTGGGATCGAATGTTTTAATATGAATCGCACCATTATCAAAGCCACGTTTGCTTAAAAATAAAATTTGGCAGATTTGGTGCCCATTTAAAATATAATTATTTCACTATAATGGAGTAGCCATGAAATCTAAATTCATTTTTATATCGCTTTTGTTGTTCGCCTCATTTATTACATCCGGTTTTGCCAGTGGACGCTACCTGACAAACTTTGATTATTATCAACAACTGGAGCAACGCCAGCAAGTGATCGCTGCAGCCATCGCTGCTCAAGCCTGGATGCCCGGT
>DSAU01000585.1 GCA_011046315.1 bacterium | reverse complement strand
GCACTATCAGTTAAAAACGTCGGCGATGCCGTTACTTTTATCGAAAAAGTAATCGATGAACAACATCACTGAGCAGCATTTAAAAATGGCATTTAAAAAAAGCGGGAAATTTTGGCAACGATTCCCGCTTTCTCATTTTGTAACTTCCTGGAACCTTTGCCACCGCCATTAATTTTCAATCAAAAGGTTGGTATCAGCTTTAAGTGGGAACGCGTATTATTGCAAACGTTAAATATGAAGTTCGATAATATCCTTGTCCTGAAGCTGATAATCTTTGTTAATCCGTTGCCCATCAAAAACATCTTTTCCCCAGACACGGGCAAATTTTAAATTCTGGGCAAAATCCTTGTGAACCGTTTTGGCAAAATCCAACAACGTGCTGCCTCGTTGAAAAGTAAATGGCTGGCCCAGTTCCGGCTCATGTCCAGGACGTTTGGAATAGACGCGAATAATCTGCAACTTTTCCACAATTGCATGTTTGATTGAATTCAAGTTTGTTTGATTTAACGCAGAGACCGGGATCAATTCAAATTTTGATTCAAAAAATTCCTGAAAAATTTCAAAATTATCTGCCGCGCCGCTAAGATCCGCTTTGTTGGCAATCACAATCGTTTTTAATACCACCCGATCCACCGCGTTTGATAAAACATCTTCGGCAACACCTTGTGGTATTATTTTGAAGCCATCGAGAATCGACAGCGTAGTTTCTGCTTGTTCCAATACATCATCCCGACTGATGTCAACAACTACCAACATCATATCAGAAATTCGGATCATTGACGAAACCCAGTTTTCCACAAATTGATCAGATAATGCCGGCAGATCAACCAGTTGAATTTGAAAGTCCTCATATTTCATCATCGCCGGATGGAAGATTCTCGTCGTATACGGATAATCAGCAACCTCGAGCCCAACACCGGTCAACGCATTGATTAGTTGCGTTTTGCCGACATTGGGCGGTCCCACAACCATCACTTGAGCCGCTCCTTCACGTTCAACACTGTAGCTAAAGCGATGTCCGCCTTTGGATTTCTTGACATCCATTTCATCTTTGAGCCGGGCGATTTTTCGCTTGATATCTCCCTGAAGTTTTTCCGTGCCCTTATGCTTTGGGATAAGCGCCAGCATCTCCTTGAGCGTTTTCATTTTCTCACGATCATCTCTGGCGGTCTTGTAGCGTTCTTCAGCAGCGTAATATTGTGGAGTTAAATTTGCAGGCATCTGCTATCCTCCGAACTTTGGGGATTGATTCGGGCGATAAACTCACCACTATTTTTCGGTCAGATAAAACGCTCTCCAAAATCACGATATTCTGGGATGAAAAAAAATCTCCAGTGTTTGTAGCTGTGGTATTTCTATTGACATCACACTGCTAAATATAAATAAATTTTGACTCAATGTCAAGTCCGTTAGATAATAAATGCAAACAATTGGCTGCGCTTTAATCAAACGCTCATATTTGCTTGCGAAGAAAATTTAAGAATCGAAATCGTCATTAAAAATTATTGTAATCGCTCAGCTATGAAGGGGGATTGTCATTGCGATCGACACGACACAATCCGTTGGCTTATCGAATATTATCCGGTTATTATTTCTTCTCCACTGATTGACAGAACCTCTCAATGGCAGCCCATTGCCAATCGAGAACCATTGTAAATTTCAGTTACTGGTAGTTTTCACATTCGAAGGATTTTGAACAAATCGGGGTTCAAATTGGAGTGCGGCGTTTATGCGCCGCAAAGCATCGCATAAACAGGCTGTCTATTCACTCATAAAAATTCAAAAAATACATGTCAGTGCGATCCCGCTTTAGCGGGAGAAGCAATCTCTTTAATTATTGTGACTTATGTCGAAGATTCTATCGGGAAATAACGGCTCGCAAGGACATCAAATCTAAAAAAATTAGGATTAAATGACACGTTGTAAAGGCGATGCACTCCTTTATCCACCTGTCTCACCACCGGTAAGTGATGTTTTACAAATTATTTAAATTATTACTTGATTTTTTCATTTATATGAGCTATTTTTCATAATTATTAGTTACCAATCAACAAAGCCACCAAAAAATAGGGAACATCTGTGAAACCCAACCATCGTTATCAACGATTGGCTGATTTGATCGCTCCGAAACGAATCAGCCGGCTGTTCAAACCAGACTGCCTCTCTATTATCCCTGAAATGAATTTATACGATAATATCAAATTACTTGATGTTGGCTGTAACAATGCCAGGCTGATATTTTCATTGGCAACATTTTTACACGATTTTGAATTTCATGGATTGGATATCGACCCCCGCGTAATCCATCGGAATCAGGCGCGAAACCGCTTTCCCAACGTCCACTTTCATTGTGCGCCGGCTGAAAATATGCCCTTTGAAAATCAATACTTTGACATCGTTACCTGCACCAACGCATTGGATCAATTTCCGCAACGGGTTCGGGCACTGGATGAGATGCACCGGCTCCTTAAAATTGGTGGTGAGTTCTATGTGCTGGAAGGAATTCGAAACCGGGACCGGCAATGGAGAAATAAGTTTGATAAAATTCTGCGTCAATCCAAATTTATAAACCCTCAAAGACAGATTCTCAAACGCAATGCCTTACTCCGAAAAAGTTATTTCGTTCGCTATATAAAAGAAGTGTAAATAAGAATCCAATCATGAAAAGGACTGCCCCATGAAAAATAAGCTAATTGTTTTTTTGTCATTCTTGCTATTCATCGTATTTGTTGGAAACAATGTTTCAGCACAAACAAGCTCAAAACCGCTCGTGGTTAGCCGGTGCGAAACCGCAGAGATCTTGCCAATCACTTCAAACATAGATCTTTTTTATCACGAAGATAATTTTTGGTTATTCGAAATTGAAAAAACTGAATTAAAGTTGCTTGACAAACTGGGATTAAAGTACCAAATTATCGACGCTGCTGGTTGGTCCGGCGAATACTATCTTCTGACGCCACCTGAGCGCAAAGCACTGCCCGGCCCGCTCGAACTGGGAATTCAGCTCTATTCAAAAGAAGATCGAACGATTGTAAAAATATCCCCGTCAGAAGAAGCTTCGCTATTGCAAAGTGGTTTCAAACTGATGAAGATTAGCAACACGCCGAAACCGATTCCGCCGCAATCGCCACCTCCCTTGAAACTTAGTGTTGAGCAACCGGACCCGGTCATTCTGAGCATTATTGATAAAGTTTCTCCGGATTCATTACGCGCATTTGTGGAGCGGCTGCAAAATTTTCGAACCCGCTATACCTATTCTGATTCGATCATTCCCGCTGGTCAGTGGATTTATGATAAATACCAGAGCTTTGGCTATACTGATGTTAAATTCGATACATTTTATCTCTACAATGTACCGCATCGAAATATCATCGCCACCAAACCCGGCTTAGTTTATCCGGATAGTGTCTTAATGATCGGCGGGCATTATGATGCTACTTCGTCTGGTAATCCTTATATAACAGCGCCCGGCGCTGAAGACAACGCCTCAGGGACGGTTTCTGCAATTGAATCGGCACGCATTTTGGCAGACTACGAGCTGGAAGCTACTGTTAAGTTTGTTGCCTGGGATGCAGAAGAAATTGGATTACGAGGCAGTCAGGCTTATGCTGAAAAAGCGCGCCGCCTGGATGAGCCGGTCAGCTTTTTTTTAAACTTCGACATGATCGGATTTCTTCATTCGGCTGATCCGCTACGCGATGTAACAATCTACACTGACATCCCATCCCGTCCTTACGCCGAACTCACTGCGCAAATGGCTCGAACCTACACCACTCTGATACCGATTATCCCGGGCAATAGTGGCGGCAGCGATCATCGTTCATTCCAGGTAAATGGTTTTCGCTCCATTTTTGGATTCGAAGGGCAATTCGATTTCGCCCACAATCCGCATTATCACAAGCCAACTGATCTAGCTGAGAACATGAACTTTGATTATATGCGTGAAACCGTACAGATGGGGCTGGCGACGATTTCAACTCTTGCCGGAGTACTTCAAAATCTGGACGATATCGCCTATGTTAAACTTCGATCCTATTCTATCGATGATGATCTTACAGAGCCCAGCCGCGGCAATGGAAATGGTTTTGTCGATGCCGGCGAGACAATTGAAATTACCATTGTCGTCGAAAATTTCGGTGGCGCAGCAGCCAGCCAGGTATTTGGTGTCCTGAAAACATCAGATCCGTTGGTTACAATTCTCTCTGACACAAGCAGTTTCGGCAACTTAGATGCTTCAACCCAGGCAACCTGCCAGAGCAATTTCGTGATTCAGATTTCACCATCGATACAATCAGGTCATAACATTAAATTTTATCTGACACTCAGCGACGACAGCGGTGATTCATGGGAAAACTATTTTTACATGAAAGTAATGATGCCGGAACTCAGTTTCTCCAGCCAGACCAGTCAACAAATAACCGGAAACGGCGATACGATTATCGATCCGGGTGAAACTTTCAAGCTGATGATCCTTTTGAATAATACTGGATTACGCACTGCAAATCAGGTCAATGCAACCATTCGCAGCAACAACCCGGCTATTGTATTCACCGACAGCACTGCGGTTTTTTCCCTAATTCAGCAAAACGGTAGCGGATACAATGGCGAGGATCCATTTATATTTCAGGTAAGAGAAGACGCACAACGGGAGATCATAGCGGTAACCATGGAACTGGTTGAAGATGGCGGATTCTATTCAGCCACCATCCCCTTTAATCTGGCAATCGGTCAAAGCCGGATCCTGTTAGTCGAAGATGACGGAAAATTAAATCTCAACGAATATTATAGCAACGCATTGAGACGCCTTGGCATCAGTTATGTTACCTGGGACACCGAACTGGAAGGAGCTGTGCCAGTCGACACCCTTAATAATTTTCAGCGCGTGATCTGGTACTCATCAAACGAAGTGCGAAACTCGTTGTTTAACTACGGCACAGAAAACCTCGAAAGCTACCTGAACAACGGTGGAAATCTTTTCATTAACGGTTCTGTACTTCCATTGTCGATTATTTATAAGCCATTATTGTCCGATTATTTGAAATCGAAATACGTCAGTTTTCAGACCAACCTCCATCACCTGATTCCGGCAGCAACAAATCCGCTGCTGGGGGATATGAGTTTCTGGCTATCGCAGCAGGGCGAAAACTCACAAAACCTCGCCGGCGAAATCGACCCGCTGGAATCAGCAATACCGCTGCTCTATTATGATCAAAATACATCAGAGGGAGCCGGATTAATTCGTTCCAGCGGTACTGCTGCGCTGGCAGTGGACAATGGCGACTATCGCGCTGTTTTACTCGCCTTTGGCTGGGAAGGAATTGAAGATGAACAATTGCGAATTGAAATACTGGTGAGAATTTTGAACTGGTTACAAGACGAGGCAAGCTGGGTCGCTGATGATGTTGCTGAAAAAAAAGCTCCGAAATCGTATCATCTATCCCAGAACTTTCCCAATCCGTTCAACCCGCAAACAAAAATCCAGTTTGCGACCCATGAGAACGGAATGGTTACCATCACTGTCTTCAATACACTGGGACAGGCAATTCGCACTTTAGTTGATCAAAAAATAACTGCTGGTAACCATACAGTTATCTGGGACGGAAATACATCTGCTGGCAGCAAAGCCGCCAGCGGCATCTATTTTTATCAAATGAAAACCGAGAATTACCAGTACACGCGAAAAATGATTTTGCTTTATTAACTGTAGTTTGGCAAATTTTTTTATCCTGAATAATTCATACGCCACAAAGCCTCGAAGATACAATGGCACACAAAGTAATGAAAATATAAAGCTAAGCCGGCAAAGGCGATTAATCGACTCAGAATATTTTTTATGAATGCTTCTTTCACAACTTTGTTCCCGCCGCGGCGGGATTTGTGACTTGGTGCCTTGGTGGCAAG
>DSAU01000533.1 GCA_011046315.1 bacterium | reverse complement strand
GTAAAAGATTTGAGATATAGGAATAAGAAGAAACTATTTCTATTTCTTTCTTCATGTCAGTCAACAAGTACAAATAGGAAATATCTTTTACTATTTCACTATTTTTTTGATACTTTGAAAACAAAACTTTCTCCCTGGTATTCACTATTTCGATATGGTGAACAAAAAGGGAGTCTCTCCTTTCGCAAAGAACTTCACGAATTGAGTATTCTGCAAATCCGGGCTTATCTAAATAGTCATAGAAAAATTCCCTTATGTTATTATTTGTATTATGCTGCATTGCTTCAAAAAAATCATCAGAATCAACGGTTTTACCCCAATTACTTTTAACATATTCTTTCATTCCTTTCCAAAAATTTTCTTCTCCCATTAATTCGAGCAACGAATACAGGAATAATGCACCCTGGTAATAGGCAGCAGCGGACTTAAGGCTGCTGTTCTGAATTTCATCGGAAATAAACCGGAGAGGCGGCAAAAAATCTACATCTGCAGCAAGCATCATTTTTAATCTTTTTCTATACAATATTTCAATAGAGTCGCCTAAAAATGTTTTAAGAAACTGGGGTTCCGAAAATTTGGCAAACCCTTCGAAAAGCCAATAATCTAATGATGCATCCGGAGCAACTATATTTCCCCACCAAGTATGGGAAACTTCATGTATCAGGTCTCTGCAAGGAAAATATAATTCATTGTTGGAAATGGGTTTGGTGAAAAGCCAGTCAGGTGCATTGCAGGAATTATACAACCCGGAATAGCCCATATCCTTGTTGGTAAATGCGTTGAGTTTATATTCATTTAAATTGGTTTTGCCAAAACGGTTTTCATAATGTCTGTAAGAAGAATAAACCAAACCGGCCAGGTAATCAACATTGCCTTCAAGAGTATCTTCGGGGACCAGCATAATCAGTTTGAAGCCATCTTCAAAAACCTTTTCAACCCTGTGGTTATCGTTGATAAAGAAGTACAAACTTCTATCGGATAGTTCATCATAATTGGAATAGGAGAAATATTTTTTCCCATTTTCCATTTTTATTTCTTTTAATTTGCCTGATGCCATCACTTCGTACGTATCAGGGGCAATAATTGTCAAATTAAAGGGTGGCAGGCGTTTTATCTGCTCTTCTTTTAGTTTTGGAAACCAATTATCAGTGCGGGTAATTGCAGCATTAATGTGAACATTCTTTTTATTTGCCTGCATGGCAAAATCAGAATAGGGTATCGCAGCAAAATCTGCATTTTTAAACAAACAATATTCAAATCGGAAGGACAGCGTGTCTGCTTTAAATAAATTGGCGGGAATAATACAGGTAATCTCATTCGGCTTAGTGGTAATGCTTTCGATTTCCGGATTCCCGGTTTCTACTGTTAAGCTATCATAATATACCCCTATAAAAGCCTTTGCAAAGCTCAAAATACACTGTATCTGTTTTTTGAATATCAATTCCGGTAAAATCCAATAAAGCATTTACTCTAATGTAGTTCATTGAATCCGGAGTATCAACCGTAATATCATAAAAGGTAATCCGGGGATTTTGAGCTAACCCCGTTATACTATACACGAGAATTAATGTGGTATAAAATATTTTATTCATATCCTTTCATTTTGCCTTGTTTGTAACGGGATGCGGAAAAAGAAGTTGCCGAAGGCAATTTGGGGAAATCTTTGATTTCCCTTTTATCCGCTGTTAGGCGATGTTGGACTTTCTTTCTCATTTCATTGCAGACAAAAACGCCTCCACTGTTATACCAGCACGAGCAATAAGTGATCTCAAAGTGCCTCTTGCAACTTCACGATTGTCAGGGACAGACAATGTAGCAATGTGTCCTTCCTTCACAAGAATAATATGACTACCTCGTTGCCTTGCCACTTCCCATCCCAGTCGTTCAAATACTTTTGCCACTTCACGTCCGCTTAAAAGTGGTAGTTTCTGTATTAAACCAATACCTCTACTTCGCGCATACTAACAGTAAGATGCATGCCTCTTTCAGCTCGCACCTCAAGGCACTGCTTTATTGAGTCTTTGATATTCTCAATGGCTTCCTGTTCAGTCTTACCTTGACTTATACAACCAGGGATAGAAGGACATTCTATTACGAACATGCCATCCTCGTCCCGCTCAATTGTTACTATAAATTTCATAATTTATCCTCCTTCTTATTTAATTCCAATGTCGCCTAACGTTACTGGTGCAAAAGAAGTCCCGATACTTCGGGATTTGGTCGCAAGTCTTTTGCACCAGGTTATACGCTGTTGGTCGCTGTATTGTCATTCTTGTCTAATCCTTTCCTCCACTAAATAGATGCTGCTACCTTTTAGGACAAGATAATGAAGACTGTCAGGAGAGTCAAATACAATTCTCCCTCCTCCAATAATACCGATGCCATCGTATTGCTTCTCCTCTTTTCCATCCACAACCACAAACCGCTTATTGCCTACCTGAGCCGCATAAGCCACACGTTTTCTGTCCGGACTTACTTTGAGACTCTCTATTATCCACGATGAAAAATCAGTTTGAACAATAAATCTTTCAGATACTATCCTGTTTGTTGATTTTTCCTGAACGTGGCATGATATGCCGATGCAGATAAGTAAAAAAGCAAAAAACAAGACTGTGCATTTTTTAAGCATTTTAATAACCTCCTTTCCGATGCGACCAATGGCGTATAACGTTTCCGGTGTTTGTGAAGTTTTACGAAGCGAAATTTGGGTGAGCGCAGCGAACCACAAACATCGTGTTATGTGAAGTGGGGAGAACTTCACTCAGTTATGCAAAACTGACGATTTCCACAGTACGTTCAACGGCAAGGCTCTTTCGATGGAGTTTAAGCCTCTCAATTTCGTGCAGGGTCTCTGCTGTAAGGTAGCTCTCCCCACAATGAGGACAACTTACCACGGGGATGCTCTCTATCACCAGTAAATCCTTTCCCTTGCCGTATGTTCTGGCAACTTTGCGAACATGCGCCCCTTGTTTTCCACAAATTTCACATATCATCTGGTTTCCTCCTCCTCGCATTACATATATTATGGCACATATACCGTGATGATAACCAATTTGCCCGTTGGACTAAATTTGGCAATCACCTCAACTTTACCACCAGCAATTACTTGCCCTTTTATACGGTATTTCCACTCCGCAGTTACTCCATCCATTTGTCGTTCCAGTATCTCTCCGGTAAGAATACCCCGTTCAACATCATAGATGGTCAACCCATCGGCGTTCATTTCTTCTTCTGCGTGGAGCGTCATTACATATTGGCGATTGCGAATCTTTTCACGCATACGTTTCAAGATACGCTCAAACACGACTGTCCTCTTGATTAATTTTTAATCTATCTCCTTTGCCCCATTTAACATAACGTTCTTGGCGGAAAAGAAGCCCAAGGGGTTTGGACGTTAGTCTTTTCCGCCATGTTATATGCTGTTGGTCGCTGTATTGTCATTCTTGTCTAATCCTTTCCTCCACTAAATAGATGCTGCTACCTTTAAAGGCAAGGTAATGAAGACTGTCAGGGGAGTCAAAAATGACCCTTCCTCCTCCTAAGGTAACAATGCCATCGTATTGCTTCTCCTCTTTTCCATCCACAACCACAAACCACTTATTGCCTGCTTTAGCCGCATAAGCCACACGTCTGCTGTCCGGGCTTACCCTGAAAGATTTTTGTATCCACGAAGAAAAATCAATTTGAACAATAAATCTTTCAGATACTATCCTGTTTGTTGATTCTTCCCGCACACAGGATGATATACCGATGCAGATAAGTAAAAAAGCAAAAAACAAGGCTGTGCATTTTTTAAGCATTTTAATAACCTCCTTTCTGATGCGACCAATTGCGTATAACTTTTAGGATTTTATCTGTTGTTGAGCCCAAGAAAGAAGCACGATTGATCTGGTTTGCTCGTACTTCTTTTAGTGCTCGGGGGCTGAATGAACAAAGTTCAATCACAGATAAAATCTTGTTGGACGAAGCCGCCACATCTTCAATATGGGATTTCTATCAGCGGCATTTGCCACATTTTTAGCTAATTTTTTATCTGATTGAACAAAATTTATTAAATTGTACTCCATCATTGCAATAAATGATGTATCCCCATCGGCTCAATAGTAGAAAAAAATTATGTGGGATTCAGTTGTAATCGCAGGTGAATTATACAAAGTTTTTGCGAAAATGTCAAGCACTATTTTTTTTATCAAGCGGCAATACGCGTAGATCTGTCTTATCTAAAATTGGTATAAGAACCATGAACCAATTAAATTACTCATTAAACTGAAAGCAACCAACATGTCCAAAACAGAAAAGCAGCCGCTGGGTCACTGGTACGATTATTTGAATAACGACACCGTTGCCGATGCTGTTTTAGATCGCCTGGTTCATAATTGTTATCGGTTGACTTTGCAGGCTGAATCCATGCGTAAAAAAAATTCATCATTTAACCAAAACGAAAACCACAAACGCCAACATGATGTTCAATAATATCCGGCAAAATTACGGTTTGTTTGATTGCCGGATGCGATTTATATTGCTGTGCAGTCAATCGGTGGGCACAATCTGGCGGTTCTATGCCAGTGATCATGTATCAACTTTTTCACAGCTAATGTCCAATTTTCATAACGAGGGAAAAAATAATATTTTTTTTGTTTCTTATTCGGACAATTATTATCATTCATTCCGCAAGCTGACCCCATTTTAACCGACACGCGCTACAATCTCGAAGCCGCTGATTTCCTCGCTGATGGATTCAGCGCTGACGCGAAACTCACCTATGTCATGAATAATATCGGGACGATTGATAGCGACGGCGCTGCGGATGGGTGGCTTTTCATCTATTATTCCGCAGCCAAAGACAGTTTTGTCAGTTACCAGATCATGAGCGGAAATCCGGCAATGGTTTGGGATTTTGACGGTGGACTGGACTCAAAGGATGAATTGCCAGAGAATTGGCTGAACAGCGATCAGGTCATTTCTATCGCCGATGGTGATGGCGGAACTCAATTCCGAGCCAACTATGGTGACGCCCAAGTTCAGGGATTGCTAACGCTGAACTATCCGGGAGGAAACTATCAAATTTCTCCGGAAACCCCGGTCTGGCGGATTCAATATTCCACCTCGCTTGCTGATACATTTTTAATCGTGTTGGTTCATGCGGTTAGCGGAGCCGTCATTCCCCCTGTTTCAGGAATCGATGACGCGTCCGTGGCGGGAGAAATCCCTGAAACTTTCGGGCTGAGTCAAAATTATCCCAATCCTTTCAATCCTGACACCGAGATCCGCTATCAATTACCGGCAGCTTGCCATGTCAGTTTGAAAATATACAACCTGATGGGGCAGCAGATCAAAACACTGGTGAACAGAAAACAGCCAGCGGGTTATTATGCGGTTCGCTGGGATGGCAAAGATTCCAATGGGCAAAATTTAACCAGCGGGGTTTACCTGTACCGCATCCAGGCAGGCTCGTTTGCCGCCGGTAAAAAACTGGTGTTAATTCGATGACCACATTATATATTCCCTTGCATTCTAACCAGAGCTAAGATCGTATAATCCAGGGACCTTTTTCCGTGAAAAATTTTTCCCGGAAAGGTCCCTGAATATTTTAGGTAACAGTGAAAAAGAAAACGGCGCTATTGGTTAACTACAAATTAATGCCTTCGCTTCATTTTTAAACAATCGATTCAACAATTCACTGAACAAAAAATTCGACAATTAATATAATTAATGTTTGCTTAAACGATTGCAGCAGACTATCAATTAACGATATCTTGTCGGAATCATACTTTTTCACTTGCTTTTATTGGAAAAATTACTATCTTTTAATTACAGTTATTTTACATAATTGCTATTATAAAGTGGTAACCGATCACGGGTTGGGTAAAGCGTATTAAAATTCACGCAAAGACACAGAAGCGCAAAGAACACGCAAAGAAATAGAT
>DSAU01000268.1 GCA_011046315.1 bacterium | reverse complement strand
GCATGTTTTTAGCCGGAATCTCCTGAATATATGTGCAAATTAATATTTAAAAGTTCTATTATTGAGATTCCGGCATTCCGCTTCGCTCCAGCCGGAATGACAGGTGAACTGTTACAAAAAATCTATTGCGAGACCATTAATCCTCGCGATAAAAAAGCTGGTTGTTCCGCTGTTGACAGCTTTGAAAAAAGTTAGTGGATTCGTCGAGAACAAATTTAGCCGGACCGGTGACGATCCGAGTTTTAGGCAACGAATTCAAAAAGGTCTTGCCATAAAATTTTTCAATGATCCGCTTGTCCAGAATGGTGACGATTCCAATATCGGTTTTTTTGCGAATTAACCGACCGAAACCTTGCTTCAGTTTGAGCGCCGCTACCGGCAGTGAATATTCCATAAACGGGTTTCCGCCCGCTCGTTCGATAGCTTCAAATCGCGCCTGCAAAATGGGCTCTGAGGGAACCTGGAACGGTAACTTGGCAATGATCACCGATTGCAGCGCCTCCCCTTCAACGTCCACGCCCTGCCAAAAACTATCTGTGGCAAACAGCACCGACTGTTTATCGGTTTTAAATTTTTCAAGCAACTGATGACGCTCCAATTCCCCCTGCCTTAGCGATGGGATGCCGATGGCGGATAATTTCGATTCTAATCTTTGATAGACTTTGTGCAATAATCCATAAGATGTGAATAAAATGAACGCCCTGCCCCGAGAAATTTGTAAGCTATTGAAAATAAAATCTGAAATTGCATCGCCAAACTGAAACGAGTCCGGCGTGGGAATATCCAGTGGGATCGCGATCATCGATTGCTGTTCATAGTCAAACGGCGCTGGAATTGTGCTGGTGAGAATGCGATTTTTCGGTATCAAATTTAATCCCACCTGAGTGGCAAAGAAATAAAATTCATCATTATTTCGTTGATTTGCTATCGTTAGCGTGGCGGAAGTCATGACGATCGTCTGAAAATTTTGGAAGACCAGATCGTTCATGTGTTGAGCGATGTTAATCGGCGCGATTCTCAAGCGAATGGTAGAATGACCGAATTTACGAGCGACCACCTCGATCCAGCGGGCATTCTCATCATCATTATTAAAAATGATCTTTTGAATTGTATCCGATGCTGTCTTTAATCGGTTAGTCTGGGCGTTGATGTCAACGATTGCAGAATTCACTTCTTTTGGCAGTCTGAGATTAATATCGTTGAGTTGCTCAAGCATCGAGTTGATTTTTCCCGACAATTGTTTGACCAGCCGGATGAAATTTTCAATTTGATCCATAATAGCATTTGCCCAGGGGAGTGAATTCCACAGCTTTTTGGTAATTCGTAATTTGATTTCATTGGCGTTCCCGCTGCTGTTTTCTGTTACAAATGCTGCGATGTTATCCATCAATTCATTATTCAGCTCGATGGTAGCCTCGCACAGCGGGATCAATTCATTTTCAATGGAATCGAAAATTGATCTGAGCTCTTGGTTGTGATATTTGTTGGATAATATCATCAATTTACTGGCGAGAAAATCCAAATAGCCAATCGCTTTTTTACCGGCGCCCTGATGCAGCCTTCGGAGAATGCGTTGAATTCCAGCGCGAGTCAGGCTCAATCCGAAATAATCAGTGGCGATATCTTCGATATTGTGAGCCTCATCAAAAATGATGTGATTATATCCTGGCAGCACAGCTGTTTCCACGCCAATCGAGCGAACGGCTAAATCTGAAAATAGCAGATGATGATTGGCAACCAGAATGTTTGCCTGATTGGCTCTTCGCCTCGCCCGGGTCACAAAGCAACGCTGAAAGTGTTCGCATTCGGAACGTTGACAGGTATCGCTTTCCGAGGCGATTTGTTCCCAGACTGCGGAGTTGGGAATAAAGTTCAAATCAGATTTGCTGCCATCGCGGCTGGTTTTTGACCAGTTGATGAGCGTGGTTATCTCTTGTTGCAGCTTATCTTCGATAAGGGATTCACTATTGCTTTCCATAGTTTCAATTTTTCGTAAACAAACATAATTGCTGCGACCCTTTACCAACTCGGCTTGAAAATCAATGTCCAAAATTCGCTTTAAGAAAGGGATGTCCTTTTGAATCAACTGTTGCTGCAAGTTGATAGTTCTGGTGGATACCACCACCCGCTGTTTATTTTGAACCGACCAATAAATGGCGGGGATCAAATACGCCAGTGATTTTCCCACCCCGGTTCCGGCTTCGATGACCGCGATCTTTTTATCATTAAATGCTACTGCGATTTGTTTTATCATTTCAATCTGCTGCGGCCGATGCTCATAATTTTTAAGATATTTCGCGACCACGCCGGTGGGTTGCAGTGATTGACTGATTCGTGGAATATCAAGCCTTAGTTCTCCTTGTTTGGGAAAGGGTTCGATTATGACGAATAGCTGGTCAACATTGTTGTTGATGATATAGCTGGCTACGCCGAGTTTGGACAATTGCTGCGCAACCATCAGGTCCGCCGATGACGGTTGAATCGTACCGGAGGGGTGATTGTGAATGATAACATCGCTGCGACTGGCAGCCTCCTCCACCACCGGAACCATAAAGTCGTTGCCGCGGGCAACAACCTGTACCTGTTCAACAATCAGCTCGTCGTTGGTTTTGCCGATAAAAAAAACTTCTGCACCGGCGATGTCCATTATTTCATCTTTAATTTGCGTAATTGCAGCCGGACTTAAATATTTTTCAATATTAATCATTGATACTGCCTGATTGGCTAATTTTTTTCAATATCACCGCACTCGGTGATTTTTTTTTAAAACAATGGAAGCTGCTATGATTTCTGCAGCAACTCAGCTTTAAAACCCTCTCGCCTTAAATCAAAAATGAACTTTTCAAATCCGTGGGTGATAAAGACCCTTTGAGGATTGACCTGATGAACGAATTCGAGCAATTGTCGATAATCGGCGTGATCACTGAAAGTCAAAGCCTCATCTGCGCCGAAGCGAAATCGCGAATTTTTTTGGATCGCCCACCCGCTGAGTATTAACTTCCTCGCATTCCAAATTTTTTTGACTTGAATTCCGCGCGATAGATGCGGCGGCAGCACCAGCACCCGATTTCGCAGATCCTCCCCATGATAGGTCTGAAAACTTTTAAAACAGATATCGAATTGTTGATAAACATTCAACACCGGCTCGATGGAGGCGTGGACGCTGACGTGATAGTCAAGCTCGCCAAGAATTTTGATTACCTCCTGGGCTTTGCCGATACGATACGCCAGGATCACCGGGACCTGGCCCTTTTGAAAACAAGCTTCGATAAACGTCACCAGTTTTTCGATGATGACCCAGCGTTTGGGAAAAATAAACTCTGGCGAGCCAAAAGTGCATTCCATAATCAAAATATCGGCCGGCTCGATTTTAATGGGTTCGGCGGTCTCGCTGCGATCCATTTTAAAATCGCCGCTGTAAATCAGCCTGACGCCGTCTTTCACAACTAATATTTGCGCGGATCCGAGGATGTGTCCTGCCGGCAAAAGCTCAATCGTAACGTCTTCCATATTCAGTTTGCTGCCAAAAGTCAGCGGCTCTGTTTTTTGATTGCGATTGCGCAGTCGGATCATCGCTATTGTCGGCGGAGTGGCGACTATTTTTTCATGCCGCCGAAAATGGTCAGAATGGGCGTGCGAAATAAATGACAGCGGAACTTTATTGGCTGCGTCCAGCCAGAAAGATGTTCCTGAAATTCGGATTCCTTTGTTGAATTCAAACATGGTCTCGTTCTTTTATTCGATAATGAGCCGATTTTTTAATGTTGAAAAAGCAGATATTTGACAATCTCAAAAAGATCCTGACGCCAAATTTGGCGCAATAATAAAACAATGACCAGAAACTGGCACACGACATAGAATGTTCCGGCGGTGATAGCTTTCAGACGATGCGGATCCAACAACACAATGAAGGCAACGATTAAGATGATGCATCCGATCAACACCATCATCGGTTTTAGAAACAACGGTGCATGGAGCAACGCTGAAGCCGTCAACCATGACACCAGAACAATTGCCGTTCCCAGTAAAGCGACCAATTTGCCGGTTATCGCTTCGTGTCCGACAAACTTTAAACTCAACCAGACCAGGAAAAACACATTACAAACATATACAATGCCTGCGAAAATGAGCAACTGTGATAGATTCATTTTTTCGCCCTAGCCATGACCCTGAATTCGCATTTTAAAAATTAAAAATATACAAAATAAAACTTTGTCTCCGGCGTTATTTTCAATGCAAAGAATGGAAAACGAAGATAGTTCAACGCCCTTTTAAAATAATTAAGCGTGGGAGTATTTCCCAGCGGCAGCTTTTCCCAATCAATATCAGGCGCGATGTACCATTCAGCCTGTCCGTGCGTTTGTTGATCAATGCTGTAGCCGACTGTCAAATTGAGCCAGGGTGGATATTTTTTTTTGATTTTCTTCGGTAGCGCTGAATGAACATTCCATGATAACCAGAAGGTCATCCCGGCGTAATCTTTGATGAAAGTAGGTTCGTTTTGTGGCTGTCGCGACGGATAATAGCTGAACTTCATCCGAAAATTGTTCATCCAGGGAAACTTGTTTTCCATTAACGGCATAAACGCCCCGAGCTCGTTGGCGGCAAAATCAGCCAGACTAAATCCCCAGTCTTTAAAAAAACCATCATAAATTTCTATTTCAAGCAACAACACCGAGCTGATTATCGGTCCGATCCATTGACTGCTGCGTTGGCTAAAGCCGATCCATCGGCTCAACAAGGTAAATTGTTCAGCGAGCAGCCGGGCTGAATAGTAGTGACCCAGTTTATCCATGTAGCCGTAAAGTTGATCTCCCGGAGCAAAGTCCCAATAGCCTTGCGTCCGGCGCCAGCCGCGGTAAAAGTGAAAACTTGTCCGCTCCTCTTCCCACCATGTTTGTTTGAACGGCTGATAAGCCGCCCAATTAACAACAACTAACGCCGCCGATGAAAAAAGCAGTCGATTCCGATGAATTCCACTTGTGTGGCGCACTGCGCTGTCAGAAAAGATCGCGCTATCGTTCTCGCTAAGGCTCGCCCCGCTTCCGTCACAACACTGGTACGAATATCCGCGCAACAGCGGAAATTTCTCACTGGTCTGTGAATAAGCGGCCGAAGAAAAAATGAATAATAACAATCCAACCAAAATCCGATCATTCGGCGCTTTTCTGATTGATCTCAGGTAGTGAACAAATCTTTGAACATGATTAAAATTCATAGCTGGCAATATGTTAACGCGTGAAGTTCCCAATGGGCGCAAATCTGCATCCGATGCCTCCTCCTGGCTGGAAATTTATTTTTACTTTTTTAGCAGCGAAAGGTCAAAACTGGGGCTGTTGTCGCTGCCGTTGAACATTCGATTTAACAAGCCAGGGTTGTACACTATAATAAGTCTGCTGATTTGTACAATTAGCTTTCGCGATGGGTTGAGCAATTTCAAACTGATTCGATAAAGTTAATTAAATCGAACATGCTAATTTATTAAATTAAATTCTAAATGTCAATTATTAATGCGCTAATCAGATTCTTTTTTTCAGCTCGATGATTGAATTATTACTGACTGCAAAATTGCTGTTTCACCCACTCAATGTTTGAATGGAAAACGGGTCATCCATCTGGCGAGTTTTTGTTTCATTTGCTTCTATTATGCCTGACATGCGGTAATAAGAACATAGCTTCGCGAATTAATTAATGAAAAGCAACCACAGATTGTGTCATTTTTCGTAAAACTTATATCATTCGCCATTTCAAACCCCAAATTAAAACTGAAATATAACAATGACCCTAAGCCAGACAAGCTGGAATTTAAAATTAAAAATTTAAAATTAAAAATGAAACTAATTCCGTAATGCTATCACCAAAAAGTTTGCCCGAAAAAACAGCCTTTGTAAGGCGTTGAAAAGATATAACATGCAATGGGTATTAAAAAATAT
>DSAU01000025.1 GCA_011046315.1 bacterium | reverse complement strand
TTTGATCCTTTCGCAATCGGGTAGCAAAGTTATGCGCCAAACAGGGTTGTGCCTGTTTGGTTTCCTTGTAATAGGAACCGAGGAACCGTATGAAGGAAATCTTCACGTACGGATCTGTGGGGGGAGCGGTCGAGTAATCGGCTGCTTCTACCCGGAACGATGACTGGCAATTCCGCTACGCTCCATTGCCAGCCAGTTATGCGGAGCGTCACACCATAAAAAAATCAACAAAACAAGGACTCATAAAATGACCAGAATAATATGTGTTCTTATTTTCACCATACTTACATTTAACGCTTTTGCCCAGCCAAATAGCGCTCATCATTCTGTTGATTATCGTTTTATCATCCAGGACTCACCATCTCAACTATTTACCATGAGACAAGTCAATCAAAGCTACCTATCAGGATATCGCCTGCTTGCCAGAGGTCTATATACCGCTTCACCTGATGACAGAATAGCTGATCTCATCCAGGTTGGCTTGCAGGCTTTCTTTTTTATGCCTTTGACACACGAAGGAGGACATCGGTCAATCCTGACTGTCAATAATATTGGATCAATTTCTCAACCTTATTTTAATAAGCACGGCGCCGCTTATGTGAAAGGAGTTACAGACCAAACACTGCGTGATCTCCGCGATTCTGATTTACCAACTTATATCAGAATTCACGCCGGCGGGTTGGAATCTGATTACATTCTCACCAAAAGAATAGAATCTATTGGAAGCTTTGAGCACGATATTTTTGACAATTACAAGTGGGAATACTGGTTGCGTAAGTTTTCCATTCTGCAATATTATGCAACAGGACTTTTCAAGTACGACATTGATTTGGAAGAGGAAGCGAATGAGCTGGAACGTGATATTGTGGGACATGATATTTATGGCGCGGCACGACATCTGCATAGGCCTGCAATGGATTTCCATCGCTATACGCGATATGGTGAATTGACAAATGAAGAAAAGAAATATGTAAACAGGTTAGGCTATCACTTTTTCTTAAATTTATTCCATCCGCTCATTATTGGAAAACGTAATTTCGAAATGACGAAAAGGACAAGCATCAACGCCGGACAGGGTCATTCAATGGCGCCTTTCGGTGATTTTATTGATGAAAATATTTGGCTAAAATATAACGATTTATGCTTGAGTTTTTGTAACTATTCAGGTATTCTTTTTAGACAGGATTGTTACAAAAGCATTATCATAATAAAAGAGATATTGAACTGTATGGCTCAAAAGACACAACCCGAGAAGCCTTCAAAACCGGTTTGCTCGAAAACGGTGAGGCATGGATGAACATGATACGAGATTGCAACCTTACCACACACACTTACACTGAAGAAACAGCAACTGCGATAGCCGCTGCGATTCTCAATTCCTATTATCCAGAGTTTCTTTTCTTGAGAGGATTAAAGGATTGGCATGATGGATAGGCTTCCGAAGAAATCAAGTAAATCTCGTAATCATATAAATCAAGGTTTAGACAGTTACGGATTGTGGAAGGAGTCTAACCTGTGATTTTGAGGATTAAAGGATTAGCATGATGGATAGGATTTAAAAAAAACATTGGAATCCAACAAGACCTTCAACTCTAAAAAAAACTACCCGGTAGTGTCGAGCTTGCTGATATACATTTTTTTGGTGTGCGGACCGATTCCTCCGTAATATCTTTGGTGTAATTTAATAAAATTACAGCCTGTTATCCTTCAATGTTAATTTGCCAAGAAGGATAATATTTTTTCTTTTAAACAACAGCAATAATATCAATTGGATCAAGTTGATGGGGCTTTGCCCGGCGGCTTCTCCTCACATTATCCGCTCCTTGCGAGCAGATGAAAGGAAAACAACAGAATGAAGACAAAAATTATGCTACTTGTATCTTTTTTAATCTCACTCATTCTTTTTAGCAACGGAATAGAAATACAGGCAGAGGAAGGTATAAAAAAAGAGAGTACATTTTATTTGAGGGTTGGCATCGGCGGCGGCGGAGTTGAGGCTATTCCGTTAAAAATGTGGACTAATGAAAACGAAGAGGTCGAAGTAAAAACATGGGTCGGCGGTCATTTCAATTTTGACATAGGATACTTTATACTGCCCAATGTAGGTTTAGAGCTTGGCATCGGCCGGCACAAAAATGGTATTGAAGCCCAAATAAAAGGCGGGGACGGCTATTTTCAACGGGTTCCCTTTGGTGCTACGGGAATTTATCATTTTTTTGTTAAAGATCCTCTTTCTCAAGCGTTCACTATAAAACTCAATGCGTATGGTGGGGTAGGCGTGGGTTATTATATGTCACCCGAGCTTTATCGAGAGGGAGCGGGAGTTAAGACAACAGTGAATTATGATGACGCTTTTGGATACCATATCCTGGTAGGCAGCAGCTTTGCAATTGATAAATTTTTCTTGTTTATCGATATGAAATATGCTTTTGGTGTTAAATACCAATTTAAAGAAGCGGTGCAAAATGGAATTAATTATACCACCCCTCTTTTTGATGAATGGGGAGAAATTGATGGTAGCACCCTGTCATTTAAGTTAGGAGTTGGTTACAGTTTTTGAAAATGGAACAGTTTCATCTAAGTTCCCGGCAACGGACAGATACCAGCAGGCTAAAAGGAAATGGTTAATTGTAAACTATTCGCATTCCTTTTAGCCTGCAATCCATCATAAAATAAGAAATTTGCATAGCTGAGTCCGGCTAAAGTAAAAATTTGATTTTCAACCCCTGACTTCCTCGTTTTGCCTCTTAAGTATGCGGTTGGTAAAAATCAATAACATGGTACAATATTTGCTAAAATAACATTTCATATACATAGCTTAAAAGAATTATTAGAGTTATACAAAATTAATTTCCACAAAACTTAATGGCGCGATCCGTAGTTAAATAAATCACGTTGGTTTATCATTTTATTAAATAATTCATTCGTTAATTCTCAATTAGTTGGATTGACAAAATGAGTCATTGCTGACGCTACTGTTTTCAAAAGACAGCTAAAACAATTTGCGCCGGCTGATTGGTGCGCTGTTAAATTTATTAAGGAGAAATTTCAATGTATCTTAATGAAACATCAAAAAAGCGTGATACAAAAATTTCAGCTTTTATCACGCTGATATTTTTGATCTTGCTGGGTGTTAATTTTTCTCAGGCTGAGCCTGCCGACACAATAAAAATTGTGGCAAAGGATCAACAGGTTCTGGCGCCATCCATTTATCAGGTTGAGTTCGTTTTAAACAAAGCAATTTCTTCGAAGGCGGTCATCCGGGTTACCATTCCCGATGAATTTGACATTTCCGAGTTACAGGTTGCCGGTTCCAATACCATCAACGGTGGATTCGATTTTAAAATAGAGTCAAGGACGCTGGTTTTGGAACGCTCGGGCCTCGGCCGGGAAATTCCACCCAATGAAAAGGTCGATGTCAAATTTGCGATTGTAAAAAATCCTGAAGCCGCGGGTGACAATTATTCGTTCGATATTGAGGTTCTGGATGAAAACGGATTATCATTAATCAAACAGCAGGAGAAAATTTCTATTTTGCCGAAAGAGTAGTAATCCGGTTAGTGGGTTATTCTCTAATTTGCCGGATTATTAGCAAAATCAACCGGGAAAATATTAGCCGGGTTTGAAAACACGTTTCGCTTTATTTATTATCCATTTACTGCAACTTTGATCATTATAACTTTGAAAGAGCAACAAATGACAAGGCATCTTCGACGGACTTTAGGGATAATTTGGTTTGTTACAATTGGTAATGTAAGTATATTATTGGCGCAGGGAACATTAACCAATATTGCGGTGCAGGCGTCGAACGATTCCGCAGGCGCATCCGCGGTTTATACTATAACCTTTACCACTGGCGACGGCAACGGAGTTGATGAGGGTGTTCCTGCTGATGGCAGCATTTTGCTGAGTTTTCCAGCCGGCTTTGATGTGTCCGGCGTTGAGCTCGTATCTTCAAAAAACAGCAACCTGACCGGCGGCTTCCTGACGCCGTCGATTTCAGGACAGCTCGTTACGATTACCCGTGATAACACGGGCAACGATGTATTAAAAAATACAGAGGTCAAGATCAGTGTGGCAGTAGTGGTCAATCCAAATATTGTAAAAACCGATTCAATTGACATCGAAACAAGATCCGCCGCCGATGCGACGATCGATGTTGGGTCCAGCCCGGCGTTCACCATTAAACATGGCCGATTGGATCATTTTCAGGTTGATATTTCCGGCAATGCCACCGCCGGAGATAACTTTCCGGTGGTGATTACGGCTCAGGATGTTTATAATAATATCGTGACCTCGCATACGGCTCCGGTTGAGTTAAGTGATATTACCGGAACCAGTTCGCCGTCAAATTCGGGCAATTTTATTGCCGGGGTGTGCTCGGTAATTGTAACCTTTGAAAAGGCAATCGAGTCCAACAAGATTACAGCTTCATACGGAAACCGGAACGGTAGTTCGTCCCTGTTTTCGGTGAGCCATGCCAGCTTGCATCGCTTTGTCTGCGATAGCATTGTCAGTCCCAGAGTTGCCGGATCATCTTTTAATATTAATGTAACAGCTTATGATAAATACGATAATCGGGTAAAATCCTATTCGGATAAGGTTCGTTTGACCGATCAGTCGGGATCGCTAAATATATTTTCCGATAATTTTGACCAGGGCAGCCTTACCAATCAAGCTGTCACAATAACCAAAACAAGAATCGATAACTACATTACCATCACTGACACGTCATTGAATAAAATCGGACAATCAAATCTTTTTTATGTTAAACCGGGGAATCATTCAAAGTTTTCCATTAATCCCATTGCTTCTCCGCGAACTGCGGGTGAATGGTTTGAGGTAACCTTTTTCGCCAGGGATGATTATGATAACCTGTACACAGATTTCGAGGGAAGGGTGAGTATTAATAATGCGGCGGGTGGTATTTCGCCTCAGGAAAGTGGTAATTTTTCCGGCGGTCAGTGGACGGGAAATGTTAAAGTCCAAACCGTAACTGTAAACGATGCCATCAACATCAGCAACCTCAGTGGTGGTCAAACAGGAATTTCCAATAACTTTGATGTTGTTCCGGGTCAGCTCGACAATTTTGAAGTCAGTACGATTAGTTCACCACAAATTGCCGGACAGTCGTTTTCGATTACAATCAGAGCCAGAGATGTTGCTGGAAATCTTGTTGACTCGTTTGAGGGCACTGTTTCGCTCACTGATTTGACAAACACAATCAGCCCGTCTATTTCTGGAAACTTTAGCAATGGCGAATGGAGCGGAGATGTCACAATAAAAGCGTCCCGACAAAACAACCGGATTTCTGTCTCGGGAAGTAACAAGGATGGTCGTTCCAATTCGTTTGAGGTGAAACATGCTGGATTGGATCACTTTTACATTTCGCCAATTTCAAGTCCACAAACAGCCGGCGTCGATTTTTCCATTTCGATTGAAGCGCGGGATGAATTCGATAATATTGTGACAGATTTTGAGCGGAGTGTTAATTTGTCAGATTTAACTGGCTCAATTTCTCCGAATGTCACCTCCAATTTTAACGCCGGCGTTAGAAATGAAAACGTTCGAATAACTAAAAAATTTGAAAATAACAAGATTACAATTCAGGATACTAATTCGGCGATCGAGAATGCCAGCAACTCTTTCCAAATTAAACCAAACCAGGTTTATCAAATTGTAATTCGAGACTATCCCGGAGGTTTTGGAGATGCTCTTGGGAATTTGAGTTTTAACATTAACGATCAAATTCAGCTTTTTGCTGCCGGTTATGACCAGTGGGGAAATTATGTCAGAGAGGTGGAATCAAACTGGTCGGCGACCGAAACGTTGGATTCACCATCGCCTGATGTGGGAACCATGACGACTTTTACAGCGAGGACGCCATATACCAGTGGCAACATTGTGGCGGATAGTCTTGGCGTTGTCGCCGGGACAACCGG
>DSAU01000492.1 GCA_011046315.1 bacterium | reverse complement strand
TGTTGTCTGATGAGACAAGCCGCGCAACCGTCAATGTCGGTGTTGAGAGCCGGGTGGCAGAGTCGTGTTCCCCCATCACTGTTGCTCACGGTCATGTGGCTGATTTGATTGCGAAAAAAATTGATTACATTTTTATTCCCAATGTCATCGACGCCGAGTCCAACGACAGTCAAACCAACTCGTTCCTCTGTCCCTGGGGGCAGACATTGTGTTTTGTAATTAGGGCAACCCCCAGCTTCGCTGCTTACAATGAAAAAATTTTATCACCCAATGTTCGATTCCGGCTTGGAGCAAACAAGGTCAAAGATCAGTTTTTCGAAATGGCTCGAAAATTGGGCGTTTCGCGTAGAGAAAATGATCGGGCAATCGAACGGGCTTATGACTCGTGGTATGAATTTAACAGTCGCCTGAAAGTTACCGGAAATGAAGCTGTGCAGTCTGTTTTGGACGCCGGTACAAAAGCGATCATCCTGCTGGGTCGCCCTTATAATCTGTATGATGAAATTGTCAACCTGAATATTCCCAACAAGCTGCGACAACATTATGGAATAAACATTATTCCGCTGGATTTTCTCAGTAATGATGACATTGACATCAGAGATCTCAATGAAAATATGTATTGGAACTATGGTCAGAAGATTATTAAAACCGCTCGCTGGGTAAGTCGATTCAAAAATTTCGATCTGATCTACATTACCAACTTTAAGTGCGGACCTGATTCTTACATTAAACACTATATCCAGGATGCGGCTCAAAAACCGTTTTTGACAATTCAATTCGACGAACATAGCAACGATGCCGGCATTGTTACGCGTTGTGAAGCATATTTGGATAGCAAAGGGTTTTTTAAATAATTGAAAATAAGGCGGAGAAAATTTTATGAAAAAGATCGCTGTTTTATCCATTCTGCTCTTAATAATGGCCAGTTTTTACTGTCGGGGTTCCCGGATAATTGAGATTAATGGCGGATGGTATTTCCAGACTGACGAGGATAAAGCTGGCATTGCTGAAGCATGGTTCAAGGCAGATTATCCTTTGGAAAAATTGATAGCGGTGGATGATTTTTCCCATTGGGAATCGCTGATCGGCAGTGATTACGACGGTTGGGGCTGGTACTTTATTGACTTTGATTACCGCGCCAATTTTGAAAAAGCAGCGCTACACTTTCTGTCGGTTGATGACAATGGTTTTGTGTGGTTGAACGGGCAGAAATTGGGTGAACATCGCGGCGCCAATCTGGAATTCAAGTTGGATGCGACCTCAGTTTTAAAACAAGGCAAAAACCGGCTGGCACTGCTAATTGAAGATAATGGCGGCGCCGGCGGTCTCAACGGCGCTGTCCGCATTGTTCAATATCAGAACAGCGAAGATTTGATAACAGGAAAATATTTTAGCCACCAGACACCTGAACATCCAGAGTGGTCTAAAAACGCGGTCATCTATGAACTGAACACTCGTCAGTTTACTGAGCAAGGAACTTTTAAAGCGGTCGAAGCGCGATTACCAGAATTGAAGGCGCTGGGTGTTTCCATTGTCTGGTTTATGCCGATCCATCCCATCGGAGAAAAAAACAGAAAAGGAACGCTGGGTAGCTATTATGCAGTCAAAGATTTTTTTGACATCAATCCGGAATTTGGTGATTTTGACGATTTTAAACGATTAGTCCGGGAAATTCATCGGCTGGAGATGTACGTCATTATCGATCTGGTCGCCAATCATACAGCCTGGGACAATCCATTGATTGAGCGACACCCGGAATGGTACACCCGCGATGAAAACGGAGTCATTGTTTCGCCGGTTGCCGATTGGAGTGATGTTGCTGATTTGGATTATCGGCAAAAAGGCGTGCGACAATACATGATCGAAGTGATGAAGTTTTGGGTTTCCGAAGCCGACATCGATGGTTACCGCTGTGATGTTGCAGCGATGATACCCACCGATTTCTGGATTGAAGCGCGGGAAGAACTGGAGCGCATTAAGCCGGTTTTTATGCTGGCGGAAGCTGAAACGCCAGAGTTGAATGCTTTTGGTTTTGACATGACCTATGCCAGCAAAATGCATCACACCTTTAATGCCATCGCTCAAGGGAAACGCAGTGCGGTTACCATCGATCAATTGTTGCGATTTGAATTTTATCATTATCCTTCCAACTCCATGAGAATGCGATTTACCTCCAACCACGATGAAAACTCATGGAATGGTTCTGCTATTACCCGGATGACCCGCGGCGGCGCCAAAGCCGGCGCTGTGCTATGTTTTACCCTGCCCGGAAATCCTTTGATCTATAATGGTCAGGAAGTAGGCAATGAAAAAGCGCTGGCGTTTTTTGAAAAAGATCCGATTATCTGGCAAGAGAATGAATTCAGGCCGTTTTACCAAAAACTTGCCAGAACATACCAAAGTCATCCCGCACTCTATGACGGGCAAATGACGAAGCTTAATTCTGAAGATGATGACGCTGTTTATGCTTTTGTTCGTGAAAAGGTTGAAGATTCGGTCATGGTGGTGGTCAATTTTTCTCCGAAACCATTTTGGGGGCACGTCGATTTAAATGGAGTATGCGGGCAGTTTGAAGAATTGTTCAGCCGGGACCAAGTAGAATTTAAGGGCGACCAGTATTTTTTTTCTATGGATGGTTGGGAGTATAAAATTTTTATTTTAGTCCGATAAATTAGCAAACTTGCCACATTTTTTGGCAAGATAAATCCAAGCTCGTGACATGAAAAAATATTAGCCAGAGTTAATTATCGCATCAGATACAACCTCTAATACAAAACCGTGCAGCAATTTTTATCCGCTGAGATATTATCGAATTCAGAACAAAAAAATGTTTTCGCGGAAATTCAGTTTTGAAAAAAATCAGTCCCAGCGAAATCATGATTTAATTAATTCAGCTTGTGAACAACGCCATTGCGATAGGTTAACAATCGAACTTCAGCATTAACCCGGTTAGTGCGATTTAAACTAATCAGCCCATTGATACCTTTGAAGTTTGATAAATTTCTCAAATGATCGGCAATCTCCTCCCTGGTTGAATTTCCTTGCTCAATAGCGTTTGCCAGCGCCGCCATTGTACCAGCGCCGTACAATTCCATAAGCTCGGGAGTGCGTTGCATCTCCCGCCGGAAATCATTTCGAAACCTCACAAAGTCAGGGTCAATTTCATTGATATAATAACCGCTGCTAAAGATTACCCCTTCGACATATTGTTGATTTTTTCGAAGCTCCTCGGATTCATACCAATATTCATCGCCCAACAATTGGGTTTTAATGTTGACATAGGCAAACTGAGGCGCGATAAATTTTATTTCTTCGGTATAGCAGGGTACGAATACACCGTCGATAGATGTCACCGGAATGGTCTCCAAATCAAACCGGCGGCGTTGAAGATCGGTCAAACCTCTGGTATAATGCTGAATCAGCGAATCTTTGTTCATGCTATTTAAACCAATTTCTCGAATCGCTTTAAATTGTCTGGTTAAATCGTCTGTTCCCGGGTAATACCATTTTTGAGTGACAACTGTCCCACCCAGTTCTTCAACTTTTGATGTAAAACTGTCGCTGATTTTTGTTCCGTAGTCGTCTGTCGGCGCCAGTACCGCAAAGCTTTTTAAGCCTAACTGTTCAATTGCATATTCAGCGATTGATTGTCCGCGCGTTTCCAGGTCCGAATTCATTTGAAAGGTGTACTCACTCAAGGAAGTTACGCCGTTGCCTGAGGTGGTGGGAGCCAATAGCGAAACATTGGCATTGCACAGGCCGGCGGAAATCGCGATTGCTTTTTCCCGCTCCAATTCCCCGATAATGGCAACCACCTGTGAATCGTTGGATAACTCTCGAGCTGCTTGAACAGCATTAACAATATCGCCTTCCGAATCTTTAATGACCAAATCAATTTGAAGCGTAGAGTTGTTGTTAAATTTTTTCTGCACATAGCGGATTCCAGCTAAAACACCCTTTGCCTGATTGGCATATTCACCTGACAACGGCAAGATAACTCCAATTTTAGCGACTGCTGTTTTTACGGTAATTGTGGTTTTGGTTAACAGATCTCGAATTGAGGCATTGTAGGGACTATCCGGATAGCGTTTAATGAAATTTTGCAACAAAACAACCGCCAGCTCCTTTTTTCCGATGTTCAAGTAGCGCATCGCCAATTTGATTGTCACAATTGCTGAAGCAATTCGACCGGTTACTTTTTCGTTCAGCTTTTCAGTGTCTTTTAAATTAAGATTATTTTCGATGATTTTTAATGCGAAAATTTGACTCTTTTCCCTGAGCTTTTCTCGATCGGTGTTGTCTGGTACGGATAAAAACGCTATCGCTGCCTCATAAAATAATCCCTGTCGGTAATAACAGAATCCTTTTATGTAGTGAGCATCCTGGATATAGCGGCTCATTGGATATTTTTGAATCAACTCATTCACAATCGACAGCGCATGTTGAAAATTTCCCAATCGAAAAAGGCTCTGGGCTAACATGATATGAGATATAGTAATACGCTGATGTGGTGGATATTTTAAGACCATGTTTTCAAAAATTTCTTTGGCTTTGGTATATTCTCCTTTTTGAAAAGCATTAACTCCGTTGTTAAATAACACTTCAATTTCGGGTATATAATTGACTCCTTTTACCCGGATGGTCTGTCCCAGCCCGTTAGCATTAACAACAAGTATGCTGAGCACAAATCCGAATACAATTATCCGAAAATTTGGAAACATTTTTTTCATAGAAAGCCTCACTCAACAGTTACACTTTTTGCTAAATTTCGAGGCTGATCCACATCGCAGCCCCTGTTAACAGCGATATAATACGCCAGCAATTGTAAAGGAATGATGGTCAGAATCGGAGTTAAAAATTCCACAAATTGTGGAATATAGATCACGTGATCGACTTTCGAGCGGATAAATTCATCGCCTTCAGTCGCGATGGCGATTATTTTTCCTTTTCTTGCTCGCACTTCCTCAATATTGCTGATGATCTTTTCATGAGTCGAATCGTTGGTCGCGATAACCACAACCGGCATATTTTCATCAATTAAGGCAATGGGGCCATGTTTCATTTCCGCCGCCGGATAACCTTCCGCATGAATGTATGAAATTTCTTTTAATTTTAATGCGCCCTCCAGAGCGACCGGAAAATTATATCCGCGTCCCAGATAAAGAAAATTGGGTTTGGTCGAATAGAGACCGGCGATATCCTGAATCATGGCGCGGTTTTCCAGGATGGTTTGTACCCGTTCCGGTAATTGTTTCAATTCGCCGATAATTTTCTTTCCTTTACTGGCAGACATGGCGCTCATTCGGGCGAGCAAAACCGTTACCAACGCCAATACGGTAACCTGTGATGTAAAGGCTTTGGTGGAAGCCACCCCGATTTCCGGCCCGGCATGCAGATAAACGCCGGCGTCGGTTTCTCTGGCAATGCTGGATCCCACTACATTACAAATCCCGAGCACCTTTGCCTGTTTTCGTTTTGCCTCGCGCACCGCGGCTAAAGTATCTGCGGTCTCACCGGATTGACTGATGACAATGACCACTGTGTCGCGATCGATGATGGGGTCTCGATAACGAAACTCAGATGCGTATTCGACTTCCACCGGGATTCGAACAAATTCTTCGATCATGTATTCGCCGATTAAAGCGGCATGCCAGGAAGTGCCGCATGCAGTGATCAGCACGCGACGGGCGTGCAGCAACGACGCCACTTCATGTTCGATGCCTCCCAGCCGAACAGTTCCTTCATCATCAAGAAAACGCCCGCGCATGGAATCGTAAATTGTCTGTGGTTGTTCCATAATCTCTTTGAGCATGTAATGCGAATAACCGCCTTTTTCAATTTTCTCAAGATCAAACGCAATCTGTTCGATTCGTTTTTCAACCGGACAATCGTCAGTCGTCTTAATGTTTAGATGACCTCGATTGAGGATTGCCATTTCGTTCTCATCAAGATAGATCACCTGGCGAG
>DSAU01000058.1 GCA_011046315.1 bacterium | reverse complement strand
TATAACCAGCGTCGGCAATATATGATAAAGTGTTTACGTAACATCAGTTTTACCATTGCTGTGGAACCGCGCGGCGCATTTTATGTTTTTGCCAACGCCAAAAAATTTTGCAACGACTCATACCAGTTTGCCCTGGACCTGCTAAAAAATACAAAAGTAGCGGTTACTCCGGGAATTGATTTTGGTGATAATGGCGAAGGTTACCTCAGGTTTTCATACGCCAATTCACTTGAAAATATCGAGATCGGGATGGATCGCCTGGAAAATTATCTCAAAAAATAATTAACCATCCCACGGTAATCGCTTTATTTATTTGATATTAAGCCTTTTTCTGCTGATGGAACAATAGTTACAATTATTTTAAAAAATCAAATTTTTTCCTTGACTTATTCCAATAAAATTGTTACTTTTTTTTCAATAATACAGAAGACTCATCGTTCAGATTCAAGTTATCTTTTAACTGGGTTCTTCTATTGGAGTATAAATTACTATTTTATGATAACTGAGCTTTCATACAACCTGCCTTTAAAACATGCAAATTCAAGATTATTTGAATTGCCAAGTCTTTTCTGTCACAAAGAAAAACATCTTACAATTAGGCACTTTATGCTAACAAATGATATACTTTTCGACAGTTCGTAACATTTTTGTAACATCGACATTGTATATTGGCCGTTGCTTGAGCAAAAATCAAAGATGCTTTCAATAAATTCAACTAACAGTAAACATTTATTTATGGTTCTGCAAAATGGGATTATTATTAATCAATACTCCAGCAAATACAGGGGTCTCTTTCATATTAATAATGAACTTAGGAGATGCCTGCATCCGCAGGCATGACAACAAAATATGAAAATTTTTTTTATTTTGCAGATGCCTACTATTTATTATGAAAGGGGGTCGATAGCTTAAAAAAATTGTCGGTCAAAAGTTCGAGCTATATCTAATAATTCATAACATTTTAATCATCAGGAGGAAATTATGAAAAAACTACTCTCCATTCTTCTCATCGTGTTGCTGCCGTTGGCGCTGTTTGCTCAAAGAGGCGCTGTAACCGGAAAAGTTACCGATGCGTCGAGCGGTGAAGCGTTGGTGGGTGCAAATGTCCTGATCAAAGGCACCGCCCTCGGGGCAGCTTCAGGGCTTAATGGCGTCTACAAAATCGTAAAAGTTCCGCCGGGCAGCTACACACTGCGAGCGACTTTTATCGGACACAAAATGCAGGAAAAAGAGGTCCAGGTTCTCGCTGGACAGGAAGTGACCGTTGATTTCGTATTGGAAGAAGACGTGATCTACGGCGAGGCTATCGGAATCATTGCCGACCGCGCCAAGGAACGTGAAACACCGGTTGCTTTTACCAATGTTGAAAAATTGGAAATGGTGCAGCGATTGGGATCCCAGGATATTCCACTTATCCTCAATACCACTCCCAGCGTCTATGCAACCATGCAAGGCGGCGGCGCCGGTGATGCGCGGGTTAATGTTCGCGGATTTAATCAACGCAACGTCGCGATTATGATCAACGGTGTGCCGGTCAATGATATGGAAAACGGCTGGGTCTATTGGTCCAACTGGGACGGCGTCGCCGATGCGACTTCCTCGATTCAGGTTCAGCGAGGATTGAGCGCGGTGAACCTGGCAACGCCATCCATCGGTGGCACCATGAACATCATCACCGATCCGACACAATTGGAAACAGGCTTTGGTTTGCGCCAGGAGGTTGGCAACGATGGTTTCCTGAAAACCACAGTAACCGCCAACAGTGGATTGATTAACGAAAAACTTTCCTTTAACGGATTAGTGGTTCGTAAAACCGGCGACGGGCTGATCGATGCCACCTGGACCGATGCCTGGGCTTACTATTTCGGCGCAAGTTACAATATCAATCCAAACAATCGAATTGAGCTCTATGCGATTGGCGCGCCTCAGCGGCATGGACAAAATTCGTACAAGCAAAACCTCGGTGTTTACAACGCCGATCTTGCCAAAGACATGGACGAATACGACAATGCTGCACTGAACACCTTTTCTGAGGTCGACAGAAAGTACAACCAAACCTGGAACAACGTCGATCCCTCCTACAAAGGAAAACAATACTGGCGCGGCAAAGAACACGATCGTTACGATCCCAATTTTATCAACGAACGGGAAAACTACTACCATAAACCAATAGTTAACCTGAACTGGTACACCAAATTAAGCGATGATCTCAGCGTTTACACAGTGCTCTACTACTCTGGCGGCAAAGGCGGTGGTACCGGTACCTATGGCAGCATGCGCTGGGATTACTCATTGCCAAGCCGAAGAGTGGATTGGGACGCCACCATCGCTCGCAACCAGGGCAGTGAAACCGGCGCTTTTGGCATTTTGCGCAACAGCGTTAATGAACAATGGACTATCGGCGCCATTTCCAAGGCCAATTACAAACTATCCGATAATATGAAAACTACCTTTGGTGTCGACTGGCGAACCGCGCGAATTTTCCATTGGCGCGAAGTGCGCGACCTGTTGGGCGGAGAATACTTCCTCAGCAAAAGCTCCCAATTCTGGCCGGAAGAAGGCAAGCGGCTCAAGCTGGGCGATAAGTTCGACTATGATTTCACCAATGATGTTGACTGGTATGGCGGCTTCGGTCAGGTTGAATACAGCACCGCTCAAATCACTGCCTATGGTATGGCCGGGTATTCAATAATCAAGTACAAACATACCAACCACTTCAAAAAAGGCGCCGACGGCAACGAAGCCGTGCTGGAAGCTGATCCGATTGGTGGTTTTCAGGTAAAAGGTGGAGCAAGCTATCGCTTTACTACAGCCTTGAATGCCTTTGCTAATGTAGGTTATGTTTCCAAAGTTCCGATTTTCGACAATGTAATCAGCGACTATACCATGACTATTGCTGATGATCCGAAAAATGAACAATTCATCTCTTTCGAAGCCGGTTTGAACTGGATCGGTCTCGAAAATAAACTGACCACCAAACTAAACGTTTACCATACCACCTGGAAGGACAGAGCTGTCACCAGAGGCGTTACCGCGCTTGATGGTAGTGAAGCGCTTGTATTCCTTTCAGGTTTAAATGCGTTACATCAGGGAGTTGAATTTGAGGCTGCTTATCAACCGATGTCGCTGTTCCGATTAGATATGGCTGCCAGCATCGGCAACTGGAAGCATCTTGACGATGTTAATGCCCGCTATCAGGATTATTCTACCCCGGATAGCCCTGAATATCAGTACAACCTCTACATCGAAGACATCAAAGTCGGTGATGCTCCACAGACTCAACTGGCTCTCGCAGCTTCGGTGTATCCGATACCAGGAGCTTTTGGACAATTGGTTGTCAGACATTATCGCGACCACTACGCCGATTATGATCCGGTAACCAGAGCTGACGCCACTGACAGGGCACAGAGCTGGAAAACTCCGCCTTATACGGTTATGGATTTCCATGCGGCTTACACCCTGCCTTTTAATTTGAGCGGGATCAAATTGCAATTATTCGCTCATGTGTTCAATTTGCTGGATGCAATCTACGTCCAGGACGCAGTGGATAACAGCCGTTATAATGCCTATCTTGTTGATGGAAAAATCGCCAATCCACATCAGGCAGATGCTGCTGAAGTATTTCTTGGCTTGCCAAGAACTTTCAATATTGGATTGCAATTGAATTATTAACAGTTGTTTTTAAAGGATAGAAAAGCCCTCCCCATTAAGGAGGGCTTTTCTTTATCCTGACGATAGTTTCTCGCAGTAATGACTTTATAGTCATTATCTTACTTCTATACTCATTACGGGTAAGAATTTCATAGAATGCTGTCATTGCGATCCGCCAGTTGGCGGAGGAGCAATCTCATTAATATTTTCATATATTTAAGAGATTGCTTCGCTCCACTCCGTTCCGCTCGCAATGACATTACCATCTATTATTGAGAGGATACAATAATAGTTCACCCTAAATGCAATAACCAAAAAAGTTGATTTTAATGATCTACAAAAGAAAACCGGTTGTTTTCATCATATTTATTTTCATTCTGCTGTCAGTGTCAGCAAACTTTGGTAGGGTTAAAACAAATGATATTCCCTATGTCATCCTGATTTCATTTGACGGATTTCGCTGGGATTACCCGCAACGGGGTTTAACGCCAAACCTGGAATTGATGGCGCAAAACGGTGTAAGCGCGCTTTCGCTGAAGCCGGTCTTTCCGACTAAAACATTTCCCAATCACTATTCCATTATTACCGGTCTTTATCCGGTGAACCATGGAATTATTTTCAATGATTTTTTTGACAAGTTTCAGCAAAAACGCTATAAAGTAGGTGATGTTGAATCGATTCGGAACGCACAATGGTATTGGGGAGAAGCCTTTTGGGAGACTGCAGAACGACAGGGAATCAAAACCGGCAGTTATTTTTGGCCTGGGTCCGAACTGAAGCTCGATTATCGCCGACCCACATTTTTTGAATTTTACGATCATGACCGGCCTTATCCTGAAAGGATCGAGACCGTATTAAAATGGCTTTCACTGCCAGCAGCAAGACGTCCACACTTTGTGACGCTTTATTTTGATGCGACCGACACTTATGGTCACCGACACGGACCCAATTCTCCGGAAACAGATCAAGCCATCCGACGATTAGATAATATTTTGGGAAAGTTATTTGATGGGCTAAAACAAATCGGAATTGAACATCAAACTAATGTCATCGTGGTTTCAGATCATGGAATGTCAGAAGTCAGCGACCAACGTTTGATCAACATTGACCGGCTAATTTCGGATTTCAAATTCAAAACACAGGGCGATGGACCAGTAATGATGCTCAACTGTGGGGAAGACGAGATCGATGCGATTTATCAAATATTGCAGCGGCAGCAAAAACATTTTCGCGTTTATCTTCGAGAGCAGGTTCCGGAATATTATCATTTTTCTGCGCATCCTTATATTTCTCCTCTTGTTTTAATCGCAGACCCGGGCTGGAGTCTGGTTCGTGGTATTTCATCAAATTTAAATTATCGCTTTTTGACAAAAGGCAACCACGGCTACGATAATCATCATTTGGACATGCACGGCATTTTTTATGCGCTGGGACCTGCATTCAAAAACGGATACCGGACCGGTACACTTTTGAACATCGATATTTATCCCTTAATATGTGCAATATTTAACATAATCCCACGGCAAAATATCGATGGCAAGTTGGCGCGCATCGGCTTTATTCTGAAACAGTAGAAGTCTTGTAATGATCTTCAAATGGTTCTGAATGTGCCTAACCAATCGAATGCTGACTGCAATATTTTTTTGTGGCGCGTTTATGAATCAGATGATCACAGAAAAATCGAAAGGAATCTTCTTTGACAAACTTAATCAAACAACCGGCTTCGCGCTCATGCTTTCTCTGCGGCAAACAAAACGATTTTGGCCTGAAAATGGAGTGGTTTAACAACCCGCAAAAAAATCAGGTCCAAGCCGAAGTCATTATCCCGGAACACTTCAACGGCTACCCCGGCATTGCCCACGGCGGTATTGTGGCGGCAATTTTGGACGAAACCGCGGGCAGGGCAGTTATGCTCGATGGTAATTTTGAGGAGCTTTTTGTCACTTTAAAGCTTGAAGTGGCGTATCGCCATTTGACACCGACCAACGAACCGTTACACGTTGCCGGCTGGATCATTAAACGCGGTAATAACAAAATGAAAGTCGCGGCGAATATTTCATTGGCTGATGGAACCGTTACCGCCGAATGCGAAGCGCTGGTCATCCGGCCACCCGAAGAAATCTCCTCGCGATGGGAACCGGAAAAACCTTTTTGGCGAGTATACGATTGATCAAAATTCTTGTTCAAACGAATTTAAAAAAGACTTGACTTTTGGTAATAAATCCATTATATTTGTGTTCAATGTCGCGGGGTGGAGCAGTGGTAGCTCGTTGGGCTCATAACCCAAAGGCCGGAGGTTCGAATCCTTCCCCCGCTACCAACAAATACAACCTGGGTAAGCAAAAAGCAATTTCAGGTTGTATTTTTTTTTGAGGTAATCACC
>DSAU01000056.1 GCA_011046315.1 bacterium | reverse complement strand
GTACTGGAGCGGCCTGACTGATGCTGGATTGAAAAATCAGCTATTGCTCAAAGCCAACGACGTTATCGTTCTCAAAGATTGGTTGCGGCGTCGGGGCGATTATCAGGGCGATTTCCTCATACCCGAAGGTTGGCGGAGAATTATCTTTAAAAAACCTCCGATTTCGGGTATGGCGACGATGGCAGATCTGCGCGCCAATTACCGGGAATCATCGTTAAAATTGTACGACTCCGATAGCTGGATTTTGATCGGCGGAGAAAAATTTTTACTGTCCGTACAAAAAGATGGTTGGGTCCATTTTACGACTGATTTAATTCAACTGACCGGGGGAAAATACCAGAGCCCAGTCTTTCGAATCCGGTTTTTTCATTATCAACCGGGGCGTTGTGATTTTGCTGATCAACCGTTAAAAAGCCCGTATCGGCGTTCACTGAAAAAATACCAGCAACTGGCGCGTTCAACACCGCAGTTGAGGCTGGATGGCTATCCTGCGGTGGGCAGTTTTTTTTCGCAGACATCGCTGATTGTTGAATCTGCCAAAGTGAGTGAATTTGGAATGACGCGCGCCTGCCCGGGTACATATTACTGGATTTGGGCGTGGGATAACCTGGTTACCGGTCAGGCAATGGCGCATTGGGGAGATACCGATTTTTTAAAACGGATGATCAATTTTATCAATACCCATCGGGATATCGATGGTTCGATTCCTGGACGCTGGACGCGCAGCCAAGAACCAATGGATAGCCGGGGCTTTGGCGCGCTTGACTTCCTTTTTTCTGAATTGGTTCTGACTTCTTTTGCTGAAATCCGGGACCGAACAATTTTACAATCCAATTACGCTAATATGGTTCATGCATTTCAACAATTAAAATTACGATGCCATACGAACGGACTTTTCCCGTCAATCGGTATGTATCCAGATTTACCGGCAAAGATGGGACGGAGTGAGGCATTTTATGTGGCGATAGACCAGGGCTGCTGGTATGGCTTCTGCCGCAATCTGGAAAAAATAGCGCTGATCATCGGCGACCTGCCCACAGCGCGGGAAAGCGATCAGGCAGCACATAAAATAACGGCGCTGTTTTTATCCTGTTTCTGGAACGATGAAAAAGGATTTATTTGCGATTCATTTGATCCGCATCAGCACAAACAATTGGATTCGTTCCCAATTTTTTCTCTGTTGTTTTTGGAGTCCGCGTTTGGAATTGAACTGCTATCCGGTAAAATGAAGCCGTTGGCTGATTTCATCGAATACCATTTGCTGGCGGACAATGGTTTGCGAATGACCCCGGTCTGGGATCGCAACCACCGGACTGAGCCAGCCATGTCCGCCTGGTATCCGCATTGGGATTTTGTTGTGCTCAGGTTACTGGCGCGCGCGAGTCGGTGGCAGGCTGTTTGTAAGTGGCTGGGACTGGTGGAAGTATATTTCTCACGATTGGGCTATTGCCCCGAATTCATTTCAACCAATTATTTTCCGCCACAGCAATGGCAACATCACGGCGCAGCCTGGAATCTGAATTGCGCCGCAGGTTGGTATAATGCACTAATTGATGCTGTGGTTGGACTTTCATTCGACATCGGCGGAATAACCTGTCTTCCAACCGCGGCTGTAGCTGGATATAAGTTGAATAATCTGACTTACCGCGGTGGGAGTTGGTCGGTTACAAAGGTTGGGAAAGGAGACCACATCAAACAGTTGGAAATCGATGCTGAAACAATTCGAGGTTCAATGAAAATACCGGCGCGTTTTTATACTTCCGATTACCATACGCTAAAAATTGTTTATCATTCAAAACAGGCGGCGTATCCGGTGCTGACCGAAGCACCTGGCGTCGAACTATCCGCTGTTAAAGTTAAAACAACGGAGACCTTCTTTGAAATTAAAGGTTCAGGATGGTCGCGCATTTATTTTACAGCTCTTGACGAAGTGGAAGCGCTTTTTGATGGTCGAGCTGTTGCAATGGAATGGTCTGCCGAAAATGGTTCCGGCAGCGTGAATCTGCTCCTCAACGGAGAACACCACTTGATACTACAGAGAAAGAATTGAACTGGCTAAAACCAAAACAAACCAAAGCGAAATTGTTGTCGGAAACTATTCAGGGCTATTTGTTTATTTCACCGTGGTTGATCGGTTTTTTGATTTTCGCCGCAGGGCCGATCGTTTTCTCGCTGATTATGAGTTTCACCCGATGGTCGCTGCTATCGTCACCGCAGTGGATCGGATTAAACAATTACGCCGAAATTCTGCTCGATGACCCGCTGGTGTACAAGAGTCTTTGGAATACGGCGTACTATGTTCTGTTTTCAGTGCCACTGGGCGTTGGATTCTCACTGGCGCTGGCAATGTTGTTGAATCAAAAATTGAAAGGCATGCGCTTTTTTCGCACCATCTACTTTTTGCCATCAGTAACCAATCTGGTTGCGATATCGATTCTCTGGATGTGGATTTTTAATCCGGAATTCGGATTGCTCAACCGTGTGTTAGCGATGATAGGGATTGAAGGACCGCTCTGGTTGCAGAGTGAAGTTTGGTCAAAACCGGCGCTTATTCTGATGTCGCTGTGGGGAGTTGGCGGCGGCATGATCATCAATCTGGCGGCGTTGCAGGGAATCCCGCAAGAATTATATGAAGCCGCTGAAATTGATGGCGCGCCGAGTTGGCGGCGGACGATTCATATCACGCTGCCGTTGATCTCGCCGGCAATCTTTTTTAATCTGGTCATGAATGTTATCGGTTCGTTTCAGGTATTTACCCAGGCGTTTGTGATGACCGCGACTGCTGCCCAGGGTCAGGAAGGTGGTCCCAATAATTCGACATTGTTTTTCGTGTTGTATCTGTACAAAAAGGCTTTTCAACAATTCAAAATGGGCTATGCCTCCGCGCTGGCGTGGGTGTTGTTCGTAATTATTTTGATTTTTACATTGATCCAGTTTCGGTTATCCAAACGCTGGGTTTATTACGAATCAGGGGAGACCAGAAATTAATGCTGAAAACAACGCTGAAATATTCAAAAATCGGACTTGCTTATCTGGTATTAATCACATTGGCAATGACTTTTATCACGCCGCTACTCTGGATGGTTTCATCTTCGCTGCATAGTCTGGATGGTGTTTTTGAAGTGCCGTTTCAGTGGATCCCCGAAAAGTTACACTGGCATAATTACACTGATGCCATGACACTGTTGCCGTTCGGCCGCTTTTTATTGAACACTATCGTGATCACGGTTTCAGTTATCATTGGTACGGTTTTTTCCAGTTCATTGGTAGCGTACGGTTTCTCAAGGTTGCGTTTCCCCGGGCGGGACAAGCTATTTGGGCTTTGTGTGGCAACCATGTTGTTGCCGGGGCAGGTGACAATTATTCCGCTGTATGTTTTGTTTGCGAAACTGGGCTGGGTGGACACATTTTTGCCACTGATCGTTCCCGCATTTTTTGGGTCGCCGTTTTATATCTTTCTGCTGCGCCAGTTCTTCTTATCAATCCCCAAAGAATTTGATGAAGCCGCTTTGATCGACGGGGCAAGCCGGTTTCGGATCTACTGGAATATTATTTTACCAATGGCAAGACCTGCCATTGCCACCGTGGTGGTTTTCAGTTTTATCGGCTCCTGGAATGATTTCTTCAATCCGCTTATTTACATCAATTCTTTTGAAAAAGCAACGTTGACGCTTGGATTGAATCTGTTGAAAACCCAAATTATCGGTTCTGGCGTCACCCAATGGCATTTGATAATGGCAGCATCGGTGCTGGTGTTAATACCGAATATCGTCATTTTCTTTTTGGCTCAGCGCCACTTTTTAAAAGGGATTAATGTCGGTGGGCTAAAAGGCTGATGATTGCTGTGCTGCTTTGATAACGTAATCAGACTGAACCTAAGCCAGACAAGCTGGAATTAAAAATTTAAAATTAAAAATGAAACTAATTCCGTAATGCTATCACCAAAAAGTTTGCCTGAAAAAACAGCCTTTGTAAGGCGTTGAAAAAATATAACATGCAATGGGTATTAAAAAATATCTTGCCAAAAAAAGACAGAATTTAACTTGTCAGGTACTAATAAAATTTTGCTCCTGCGAATACAAAAGTCTCACTTTTCAATGGGATAAGTTGGAAAAAAAAATATTTCATAGCTGCAAATAAAAGCAATCAAATAACAACTCCAAACCAGAAAAATTATATCATGTCAGCGAATTACCAACCTCGATTGTCTTTAGAACAAACCGGCGCCGACAGCGCGATCATCCATGATTCCGGTCGGAAGCTGGCTGAAATTCGGGCGCTATGTCTGGTCTATGCTTTAATTCATCCCCAATCGAGCGAGATTATCAGTGCAACCGTTCCGATGCCGCTCTACTGGCGGCAGTATGCTAATCATCAGCATCCGGAGCAATCAGCAGCTTACAACCGGCGATTATTTCCGGTTCGGCAGCAGCCTGATGAAGTCGTTTTTCATTGTGAAAGCAGCAATCGGTCTGGTAGTATCATCAGCCGCTATCTGTTAAAAATCGATTATTCTTCAGAACGGGAAAGTTATGAGTATGAGATTTCGGCTGAATTGTCCATCCCGCCGGGAAAAAAATGGTCAGTGACGCCAAATCCGGTACACGGTGAAGTTGAATTTTGCAATCTCTGGCCGAATGACGTTTTCACAGTCAACCCTTCGGTCGCCAAGAAATTCCAGGCATGTTACGTGCAACAGCGCGACCGGATATTGAAAATTCCACACCACCACCTGGAAACTCCGGATAAAAATAATATACGATTGGAAGAAGGGGATAAATTTTTTTGGTTAGCTGAAGAGTGTAATCCGGTCGTGGAGACCCTTTCCGGAGAGGTGGTGAGCGCTGGTGTCTGCGCTTATATGTGGGATGCGCATTTCGGCTATCGCGTAACCGATGGCATATCGCCGAAAATACTGGCAGGTCCTCAAAAAATCCGTGCTGCGTTTCGATTGTTTGGCGTTGACGCTGATTCAGCGACAGCGATAATAGATCGGGCGTCGAAACCTGATTTGACTTTGATTGGTAATATACCAATTTATGTAAACGGATTAAACACCTTTGGCGCCAGCTTGCTTGATTTCCCGGAAAAGTTCCACGATCTCTGGGAGTGGAAGTTTGAACCTGGAGCTACCACCGGGAAAAAAGCAGTGGGAAAAGTTGACCGTCAGACCGGCTTTAGCGACCAGAATTCATTGTTCATCGAAAATTTTACCGATAGCACATCCGCCTGGATCGCGACCGCTATCGGACCCGCGTATGGACAGCCGCCTATCTCTGACCGCGCCCGGCTAAAATTGACTGCTGCACTGAAAACCGAACAAGTTTCCGGAAAGGCTGATATTGCTATCCGCTATTTTCAACCGGGCAAAGGCAGCGTCTTTGATTTGTCGGATTATCAATTGATTGTCAGTAAAAATGGTCTCAACACTACGCACCCCTGGTCAAAATTTGAAGTGATTACCCCACGCCTGTCTCCGCCGCCTGAACGTGTTCATTTAATGCTTCGGTTGAGCGGCGCCGGGCGCGCCTGGTTTGATGATGTGGAGTTGAATGGATTGGTTAGTGGTTAGTGGTATTGGTTTGCATGGGATTTGATGTCAAAAAAAATCAAAAATTACCTTGAAATATTAATTTTAATATTGTATTTTTAAGCAGTTCAATCGAATTGCTGATAATTATAAAAGAAAAAGGTGCGCTTTCAATCGCGTTGCGATACCCGGAAATCAATATTATCAAGAGGTGATAGTGTTGTTTTTTTGCATGGTTTTTTTTTGTCTTTTAAAATATTTTTTTATTGCAATTATCAATTTTATCGTGTATATTTTTATGTGCAAAGAAAATATTGATTGGTGGGAATGGTTTCAATGGAAAATTTAGCTTTAGAAAAAAGGACAGGGGAGCATAAAATTGGTAACCGATCACAGGGTTATTAAGAAGCCGTTAAAACGGCTTTGGATATGTTTCGTTAATGCTGTAACCACCATGATGAATCATGGTGTTAGTTCAAAGAGGCATTGAAACAACACCACAAT
>DSAU01000159.1 GCA_011046315.1 bacterium | reverse complement strand
CGTCGTGGGGATGGCAGAACCTCTGCCGTCCCATTCTACACGCACAACCCGCGATTCAGAGCCTTCCTATGCCTCAAAAAACTCCCTGCCAAAGGCAGGAATACTCACTTAACCGGAAAGGCAATTTGTCCAATTCCCGCTGAACCAATACAGCCTTATCCTGGCAAGGGACAATGACAGAAGAAAAAGCCCTTTCAGCTTTAAGACCTTTTACTGATTTGCTAAAACATATTACACAGGAATTAAATCAGTCCTGAAAGTGACTTCACGGAGAGCACATGATTAAAACAAAAAACGATAAGATGCTTAATACCATGCGCGATCAAGTTCACCCCGATTGCATTGCCTGCGGTTTTACAAATATAAATGGCCTGCACCTGAGGTTTGAGACTGATTATGAGGGAGGTGTAACAGCTTCCTTCGAGTGTAATGAAATTTTTGAGGGTTATCCCGGTATTTTACACGGCGGTATCATTTCAATGATCCTGGATAGTGCCATGGGCAACTGCATGTTTTCACGCGGCCGGGCAACGGTAACGGTTGAAATGAATACAAAATTCAGGCATCCTGTCAGAACGGGATGTCAGGCAACCGTTTCAGCAAACATCACGCGTGTATCACACCCTTTGTACCTATTAGAAGCCCGGATCATCCAGAACGGCGAAGTCAAAGCGACAGGCAAAGGAAAATTTTATGACCAGCCGAATTTGCTGCCTTGTTTGGAGACTTATGATGACTGATGATATTCGTCTCGCCATACTGATTGAAGACACTGTATCTGAGGCCCGGTTCTTAGGCGAGCATGGGCTGTCTATTTGGATTGAATATGCCGACAAGCGAGTACTCTTTGATACTGGTCAAAGTGACAATCTGATTCAAAATGCGCATCTGTTAGGTGTCAATTTGACAAAAGCCGATGCGATTGTGATCAGCCACGGGCATTATGACCATACAGGCGGTTTAGTATCCGTTTTGAAACTTGCCGCACAAGCCAGGATTTATTTACATCCCGCCGCGACGGAATCAAAATTCAGCCAAAAACCATCCTGTGTTAATAGGATCGGCATGTCAGAAGCCGCTAAGAAGGCCATTCAAGGCCGTGATATAATCTGGACAGCAGTTCCGGCCCAACTCTTTCCAGGAATATCAGTGACCGGACAGGTGCCGCGATTAAATGATTATGAAGATGTGGGCGGCGCCTTTTATGTTGATGAAGATTGCCGGAAGTCTGATCAGCTCTTAGATGACCAGACGTTATTTATCGAATCGAAAAAAGGATTGATCGTTATTTTTGGCTGTGCTCATGCAGGAGTTATCAATACACTCGGCTATATCAGTCAATTAACAGGAGAAAAAACGATCTATGCTGTCATCGGCGGCATGCACCTGTTACATGCAGGCGCACCCCGAATTGAGAAAACAATCGAAATCTTCAAAAGATACCGAATCCAAAAAATCTTTCCGATGCATTGCACGGGGCAAAAAGCAATCGATGCGATGAAAGATGCTTTTGGTGACAAATGTGAGTCTTTGGGGGCTGGTGGAATAATTAATTTCTAGCGGAGAGTTCCGGAGCATGTCAGGAATTGAAATAGATCGGGTATGCAATCAATTGTCGCATATCAGTCATTCTGATTGGGTTGCAATAAAGTTTGAGAAACAAATACCTGTAAAAAACAGTATGACTGTCAGGTTCTGTGAAGCCGTTTACAATGCCCAAAAGCAAGATATATCATTATCGCCTCTCGATATATGCTGTGATGGCGCCAAAAGATGCTTTGGTTGGCTGAAAAACTACGATATTAAGCTGGCTCACAGACTTGCGGAGAAAATAGGAATCACTCAGAAATCAGCTCTTGAGTTAATTAAAAGTGTGCCTGTTCAGAAAGAAATGTACTCTGGACTATCTCTTAGCAGGCATGCCAATGGCGATGTCTATATCAGTTATGCCAACCCTGAATCCGCAATGAAACTGATCCGGTACTGGCAGAAGGCGACTGGGTGTAATCTTGAGACAGAAATATCAAGTATCATGTCTGTGTGTGGAAACATTGCGGTCAAAAGCTATATTGATCAGAAAATCAGCATCTCTTTTGGCTGTCCTGATTCCAGGGAATACGGCGGTATCAAAGAGGGACAGCTTGTTATGGGTATCCCACACAGTATTGCATGTCAATTATGTAGGGTTGAGAGCAAAATAAATATATAAAACTTTGGAGAAAAGTATGACCAGCATGGTTCCAACAAGAGTGTTTTTAACAAAAGGTGTAGGCAGACATAAGTATCAATTGAAATCGTTTGAAGAAGCTCTGAGAAAAGCCGGTGTTGCTCAGCAGAACCTGGTTCAGGTTTCATCGATACTTCCGCCAAAGTGCAAAATCGTCCCCCGTGAACAGGGATTAAAGTCACTTGTTCCCGGTCAGATCACCTACTGTGTCATGGCAAGATCGGACACAAATGAACATGGCCGTATCATAGCCTCTTCGGTAGGAATTGCCGTCCCCAAAGACAGAAGCAATTGGGGGTATATCAGTGAGGTTCATGGCCATGGAATGAATCAGCAGGAAGCTGCTGACATGTCTGAAGATCTGGCAGCGGATATGCTTGGCACAACACTCGGTCTTGAAGTTGATCCGAATCAAGACTGGTCCGAAAAAGAGCAAGTCTATAAAGCAAGCGGCCTGATTATCAGAACCTCGAATATCACACAAACCGCCAGAGGACAAAAAGGACTTTGGACGACAACTGTTGCAATTGCAATGTTATTAATGGATTAAAAGTATTCTGGAAACCAGCGATAAGTCATCTGTTAACTCTGCTTGTGTCGGAAACAGAGAAAGGGTTAGAAAATGAATCAAACACTTCTCAAAAATTGCAAAGCATGTGGCGGGGAAATCAGTAAGTATACCCCCCTTTTGTCGTCATTGCGGTCATCCTCAGAGCTCCAATCTTATGATCTGGGTATTAGTTATGTTTTTTATCATGCTGCTTGCCGCTTACACCGCTTTTATGTTTTATTGCAGTTGCCATCCGGAACACTTTATAACACCATAGGATATTCGATTGCTGAATGGATAATACTATGTTCAGATAAAAATACTGCAAAACCTGAGACATACTCTAAAAGCAGGACAGAGAGGAAAATGAATCTCATCGATTTAATCCAAAAAAGAAAAAATATAACTTTTGAAGAAAGTGATGGAATCAATTTAATACTGAAGTATATAAAAATATATGAAGGAAGGAAGTTTCACTTCAAAGGACTAAAAAATAAATACTCAGGACTCAGCAATGAGGAACTCCTAAAACAGGTGCAAAGAGAAATAGAAAGTATGCTTATCCTGTATCGATATAGTATAAAAGTAAAACAATATACTGACCGAAAAGGGATTTCTCAATGCGATATTAGAATCATTGGAAAGGCCGGCATCTTGAGTAGATATAATATGTTAAACATTGAGTTGGGCATAAAAACAGAAAATATAAGGCCTTTAAGGGATTGTTCGAATGACAGTTGCCGCAAATAATCAGTCTGAGAAAACTTTGCCAGGCAGAAAATATATATTCGGGCCAGTCCCTTCCAGGCGGCTTGGCCGCTCTATGGGAGTCGATCTTATTCCCTTCAAAACCTGTTCCTACGATTGTATTTACTGCCAATTAGGCCGAACCACGAATAAAACGATTGAAAGAAAAGAATGGGTGCCGTTTGATGAAGTGATAAGTCAGCTCAAGGAGAAACTTTATTTAAAGCCGGACTACATAACGCTTTCCGGTTCCGGTGAGCCGACCTTATTCTCAAGGTGCGGGGAACTTATTGCCAAAATCAAAGATGTCACGAATATACCTGTCGCCGTATTGACAAACGGGTCGCTGTTATGGCTGCCGGAGGTCAGAAAATCTCTTTTAAGCGCTGACCGGGTTGTTCCTTCGCTTGATGCCGGCAGCGATCATATATTTCAGTATGTCAACAGACCACATCCTGAGATATCCTTCAAGAAAATGGTGGAAGGATTAGTCATATTCAGGGATGAATACAAGGGTCAATACTGGCTGGAGGTCTTTCTCTTAGCTGGCGTGACAACCCCTGAACTTGAGATTGATAGATTAAAATCATGTATTCATTCAATTCAACCGGATATCGTTCAGGTCAATACCGTGACGCGTCCCCCGGCGGAGATGTTTGCCGAACCGGTTCCCAAAGAACGCCTTGAACGGTTAGCGGCACAATTATTTGAAAATTCTGAAGTTATTGCTGACTACAGAGGCGTCCATGAGAAACAGGAATTTGTTTCTCAACGTGATGATGTTTTGACACTTTTACAACGCCGCCCCTGTTCTGTCGAGGATATCGCATCAGGACTTGGTTTGCACCGAAACGAAGTTGTTAAATATATTGAAGAGTTACTCAAAGAAGGTAAAATAGAAGCAAAAGCCCAAAATCAAAAGCTTTATTATAAAGCCGTTATTTAATCATACCGCTTACGACAGGAGATTGAATGAAAATCATAGGAATTAATGGTAGTCCACGTAAAAATCAAACCACCCAAAAAAGCTTAGAAACATGTCTTGACGCAGCCAGAAAAGAGTTGGATAGAATTGAAACTGAGATTATTGAACTGGCAGATTTGAATATTCGCGGTTGTCTGGATTGTGGCTATTGTAAAAAACAGTTAAAGTGCAAACAAGAGGATGATCTTAATTCATTAATTCCTACTTTAAGTGATAAAAACATCGCGGGGATTATCATAGGAACGCCTGTTTATCTGGGGACGATGACATCCCAGTGCAAAGCATTTCTGGATAGATCGGTACTTTTTAGGCGTAACGGTTTTATTTTCAGAAACAAAGTCGGAGGTGTTTTGGCTATAGGAGGCGTGCGTAACGGCGGCCAGGAACTTACCATACAAGCCGTTCAGGCGGCTTTGATGTGTCATGATATGATATGTGTCAGCGATGGCCTTAACACATGCCATTTTGGCGCCACGTTATTCAGTGGGGACAAGGCGGCCTTGATGCTGACACATTTGGCCTTCAGACCGCCCAAAATCTTGGACGACGAGTAGCCCAGGTAGCTCTATTACTGGATAACTCATAAAAAGTATAATCGGGATAGCAAATTGAAGGATACAATGAGTTCAATAATCACAATGAGCCCGATTGGCATTGTGCATTCGCCCTACAAGCAACCCAAAGATATGCCAATTCAGGGCAAATTTAAGCCGGGTATCTGTGCCTGGGTCGAATTACAAAAAGAATACATCGCGGGACTTAAGGATTTAAATGATTTCAGTCATGCTATAATCATTTATTATTTCCATAAGTCAGAAAAAATAGAATTAGAAGGCAAACCTTTTCTGGAAGATCACAGTCACGGAATATTTGCGATAAGAAGCCCTCACCGTCCTAACCACATTGGCTTATCCATCGTAAAAATCGAGAAAATAGAGAACAACAAATTACATTTCAGTGAAGTTGACGTTTTAGATGGTACACCCGTTTTGGATATAAAACCATACGTGAAGCAGTTTGACGCCAGGGATAACACTGTTTCGGGCTGGTTAGAGAAGCACTTTCAGAGTACGGACAAACCTGACAAAACGATTTTAAAATAATCTAATACACAATCAATGAAAGGATCGCTAATATGATAAAATTGCCAGAGGCAGTTAAAAAAGCCATATTAAAGCAGGACGTGTTCCCTGTCGCTACCAGCAATCAAGACAAAACTCCCAATGTGGCGTACATCAAATATTTGAAGGTTATGGATGACCAAACAGTTCTGATCGCAGATAACTACCTTGATAAGACCCGTAAAAATATTTTGAATAATCGTGTCCTTTCGGGGCGGCACCAGCGCGCACAACAGCGCGGCGGCGCAAGCCGCCCGATACGGGATGCGAGTATGTTGAACGTTATCCAAGGCGTGGTGTTATCCGGCCGCTTGCGCCGCTCGGCTTTTGTTACGTGTCGCAATCCGGCCGCTTGCGCCGCTCGGCTATTGTATGCGACATTATCCGGCTCACTTGTACGGCTCAGGTAAAATG
>DSAU01000402.1 GCA_011046315.1 bacterium | reverse complement strand
TAAAAACAATGTTAGAACAGATTTTGCTAACTTTCTAAACCAGTATGCTGAAAATCCTGATATAGATGCCTTTAAATCTCTCTTCGATTGTGACTGTGATTCCGCCCGTAACTGAGATTTTACCAGTAATTTTAAAAAACACTTGACTTTGATTACATTGATTGTTATATTTAGGGTACATTAATACCCTTTAAAAACAATACGATGAAAAACCAGTTGACCAAAACTCAGGAACGGGTTTTACAAGCAATAACAAGTTTCATTCATGAGAATGGCTTTCCGCCCACGATTCGCGAAATTATGACCATTATGGGATATGCATCCGTCAATAATGTACAGCGAATTTTGAGTGTGTTGGAACAAAGAGGGTATCTAAAACGAAATTTAAGGGGCGGCGCTCGCTGTATTGAAGTTATCCGAAATCAGCATCAAGTTCGGGACACAGAAAAACAAATCCCCATTTTGGGAACCGTGGCAGCAGGAACCCCTTTATTCGCTGAACAGAATGTCGAAGGTTATCTTACAATTAATCCGCGCATTATGGGCTATGACGGTGATTTTATCCTTCGGGTACGGGGAGACAGTATGCGCAACGCAAACATCAATGATCAAGATCTCGTTGTCGTTCAGAAGACAAATTTTCCAAATAATGGGGACATCATTGTCGCGCTGCTTGATGAAGAAGCAACAGTGAAACGGTTTTATCTCGAAAAAAACACCATCCGGTTACAACCAGAGAACGATAATTATTCACCAATACAAATCAGCAGAAATGATTTATATTTTAGAGTGCTCGGCAAAGTTCGGGCAGTGATTCACAAAATTGATAAAATGGGTACATGATTACCCGTGGCAAGGAGGTTCAACATGAGAAATAATCAGAAAAGCTTTTCAGACTGGAAAAAAGAATGGATGAATTCAAACGACATCAAAGCGTTAACCAGATCACTGGAAAATGTTGATCAACTTTATGATACGGTTCGAAACTCAATAGGTCGAATTCTAATGTCCGCCGAAATGATCGAAATCCAGGAGATCATTGAGGAACGTATTGAAAAATTAAAATCAAAGGATGGGAGCAAGGTCGCTGCGTAGCAGGATAGAAAATCGGGATTCAGATTTTAGTTAGCTAACATTGAGCCAATAATGTTCCTGATACTTTCGATTGGAACAGGCGCCGAAACACCTGTTTCAAGTTTGTCAGTTAGATTAGATCACCACCGCTTTCCCTCTACCTGATTCTTTTTAAAGATGACTCAGTACACAAAAACCTCCGAATCCCCTCGGAGGTTTTTGTGTATAAGCTATTTATAAAATTACTTGTTGATCTTTTGGGGCAATTCCTCTCCCCATTTGATAATTTTATCGAAATTGGCTTTGCTGACTTCATACACCAGTCCGTCATACTGGACATTCATATAGTAACCTTTGTCTTTTTCAAACTCTTTCCCAAAGATAATGTTTTCCTGTTGATCGCTGCCTTTCTCAATAAAAACGATTGCATTTCTCGGTCGGTTGAATCCATACTTCTGGTTTTTGTTTAAATCCTGAAGCGTACTGCCGATGCGATCAACGACTTTCTGTGCACGAATTTTAGTGACATCGCGGAGGAAATTTTCCACTTCCTTCTTCTCCAGTTCCAATTCACTATTTGCCTGAGCCAACACCCAGACCGATTCTTTTTTCACGGTTGCCGTCGAATCCTCATCTGCTTCGATCTCTTTTTCAACATTTTTAACAACCATTTGCTTGCCGTTATGAACCAGTGCCACCATTTCTAAACTTTCTTTATCCCGGTCGACTGCTTGCAAATCGACAAACGAATTGTCATTTAATACGGTCAATGTATCAATATCACCATAGATACCCAGATTGGTCAAAATATTTTTATCGGCAAAATAGACCTTTTCCTTGCCGGCAAAGCGCACGAATCCGGTGTTATAATCTTCACCCTTTTTGCCGAAGATCAAATTTGCCAGCGTTTTTTCCGCTTCATCTTTGAGGATCAATTGTATCCCTTGTTCATCGGTTATTTGATATTTATCAAAATGTTTCGGGCCTGACGAGCGAACTTTTCCGGTCATTTCCAACAGGTTGTCCAGCAACTGGTTAATGGTGTTTTCCTGTGCTTTACATCCAAACTTCGTTGCCACATACCATTGATCACCCTCCTTTTTCAAGATCAATTGAATCGGATTTTCCGCCGTTGATTCTTTATAAACCTCGATGCTTTTAACATCTTCTTTGGCAACACCGAACACGATGGTGTTGACAAATTCTTCCAAGCTAACCGAGGCATGTCTGGGTTTTGTTATCACATATACTATTAGCAAAAATACGAAAACTCCAGCCAGATAGTACAAATGTTTTTGTTTCATTCGTCCTTACCTCTTTTATTTTCTTAAAGGTTACGATTAAAACCGGGAATTTTTGACGATACCGTGGCTGTAAATAAATTTAAAAACAAACCGAGTTGCGGTATCAGATTTCGAAATTCCTATTTAACTCTTCGCTTAATATTGATCCAGATTCCAAGAAAAATAAAAACAATTGGTGGAAACCAGACTACAAACGCTTTTGCCATTGTTTTTCCTATGCTGCTGGTCTCTTTAATGCGGCGAGCAGCGATATTTTTGGACCGAATATGAATCAATTCATCGCCCAGTGTAAGCGCATCGACGCTGTTTAGCAGCAACGCCTTATGGGAATTAGCAAACTGTAAAACGTCATTTTTGAACATATTGCTGCAACCGAACACAATAATTTTATTGTCGCTCGGTTCTCCCTCAATTTCAGACGGTAACGGCTCTTCTTGATCATCCCCAACCTCATCAGCTCCTGGAGAGGGTCGCCATTCTGGAACCTCCTGATCGATATATTTTGATTTAAATCTGCCCTCTACCAGAATTGCCAACGGTTGCCGCTTGAGGATATCCTCTGATGGGGGAGGCGTCTCATCGATGGGTCCCCACCCGACTGCATCGCGCGTCCAGCTCTGGTCGCTGGAAGTAAACAAAGTATTAAAGGTCAATTGATTTTCTTTCATCAAATCTTTGTTCACCAGCAGTCTGCCGCCATACATATAGAACAGCTCGGTTATTTTATTGGAAATTGAAAGCTCATTATTAATATTTTCCTGATTAATTTTAATAATTACTGGCTTGGTCACATCCGCATACACCGGCTCTTGAACTTGAAAAATTCCCATTTGTCTGGTCTGATAGGTAGTGACGCGAATGTAAGCGGAGCTCTTGTCCATGAACATCTTATCATCAAACTCGAACCCGTAATTTTTCACCAATGAATTGATATTTAACCGGCTCGGCATTCCGCTAAGTTCAAATTCTCCTGGACTTTGCCGAGACGGTGCAATACGATAATTATACTGCTGGGCAGCAATAATAACCCGGACGCCGTTATGGATCAATTGGTCAATCTCATAAAGCTGGCGCTCTTCGAGTGGCTGGTCAATAAACAGGATCATGGTTTCAATGTTCTCAGGAATGGGGTCATCCTGCTTAATATTAGTTCGGGTCACATCATATCCGTTCTCGCGCAGCAACTTGGCGCCAAAATCATACATGTCCTGCGGCTGTTGCTGCTGATAATATTGGCGATACTGCTGAGGCGGCATTTCTGGTTGCGAAGGGTAGAATCCAATTTTGGGGCGCTTGTTGGAAATCAACTTGAAAATCCGCGACATAATTTCATACTCAAGCGCTCCGAATGTTTCAGGCCGCACTTCCGGAATTACGTCCTCTTTACGATCAAGATAGGAAAGCACCAATGAAGAATAGACCCGCTTGACAGCGAACTCATCCCGTTCCGCGCTCTGCACGCCAAACGGAACCACGCCCTTCTCAAACAAGCGCTCGGCAATCTTTTTACGAGTGACTTTGGGTTTCTGAATGGTTTGCACAACATCTCTATCCTCAGCCTCTTCCATTTCTTTTTTTTCTTCAAAAGCCTCTCGTTCTTCTTCAGCCGATGGGTCAAATACAGTATAAGAGAGTTTTCCTCTGGCAGCCAACTTCAGATCTTCCAATTTATCAATGACATCCCGTTCCAAATTTTTCCATTTGGTGGGCATCTTCTCCGACGATGACACATAATAAGTAATTTCAATCGGAGCTTCCAGCTTCTCAAATATTTTCTTCACCGCTGGTGAAGTTTTATAAAGTTGATCCGCTGTCAAATCAAACCGCCCCGGATTGATATTATCGAAAATCATATTAATCAAGATCACAATACCGGTAATGATCAGCGCTCCGCTGACAAAGGTAGTGATAAATTGCTTTTTCAAATTTTTCATTAAAACTTCCTCCTTTCCAGTGATTTTGCGTTCAGGTAGAGGAATAATACTGTAAACGACATAAAATAGACGATGCTTTTTAAATCAATCACGCCCCGTTCGATGTCATTAAAATGCCTCGTCACACCGATATAATTATACAAAAAATCACCCAGACCGGAAATCCAACCGTCAATGACCATGGGGACATATTGCCAGCCGATCAACGCTAAAAATCCACAGGTCAAACTGGTGATTATTAAAGAAACGATCTGGTCAGAAAAAAAGCCGGAGATAAAAATACCGACCGCCAGAAAAAACCCACCCAGCAAAATCGCTCCGAAATATCCTCCGATGATCGGTCCGAAATCCGGATTGCCCAAAAAAAGCAGCAAAATGGGAATCATCAGCGTACCGGACAATGCGACCAGATAAAATACAAAACTGGCGAAGAATTTTCCCAGAACGATATGTTCTGTTTTTATCGGCAAGGTGAGCAACAACTCCACTGTTCCCAGCTTGTTTTCCTCAGACCACAAGCGCATGGAAATTGCCGGAATAAAAATCAAACCCAATGTAAGTGGCAATTGCGAAAAGAAAGCACGCATATCCGCATTTCCAAAAAAGAAAAAATGGAACATGTATAAACCAGAATTTAAAAAAATAAAAATCACACTAAAAACATAAGCAATCGGGGAGTAGAAATATGCCTTCAGTTCCCGGTTGAATATTATTTTAATGTCTCTCACGCCGCACCTCCTTCCTGTTTTTCAACCTCGGTGGTATTTGAATTTAAATTCGTTGAGGTGGCTTGCGTTAATTTGATGAATGATTCTTCAAGCGAAATTCGTTCTCGTTGGAACTCAACAACGTTCCACTTTTGCGACTGAATCAATTCATTTAATTTTTCAACCAAATCAACCTGATGTGATGCATAGACATGACAACCGACAACCCCCCTGGGGACTTCATCGTCAAACTCAACCGCCTCAATCTCGGGCATGGATTTGATCGCTGCCTGGAAATCTTTTTTGGTCGATTTTACAGCAATGTAGTAAGAATTGTGCTGGGTGACCTGCTGTCGCAATTGTTCAAACGAGCCGTCACCTACAATTCGGCCATCATTAATGACCAGAATCCGGTCGGCAATAGTCGCGACTTCGGGTAAGATGTGGGTGCTTAAAATGATGGTTTTTTCATGCGCCAGGCTGCGGATTAAATTTCGAATGCCGATTATTTGCAGCGGATCGAGACCAGAGGTGGGCTCATCCAAAATAAGCACTTCCGGATCGTGAATCAAAGCCTGCGCCAGACAGGTACGCTGCTTAAACCCTTTAGAAAGCACACCGATCTTTCGATTCAGCGTGTCCTTTAATCCCGCGGCTTCAACTACCCAATCCAACCGCTGTTGAAGTCTTCCATTGAGATGGCGCGCTTTGCCGATGAATTCCAAATACTCACCAACCAACAGGTCATAGTAAAGTGGAACCGTTTCGGGCAGATAACCGATCAGACGGCGAACATCAAGCGGTGATTCCAGCACATCGTAGCCGCCGACTACTGCCTTGCCCGATGTCGGCGCAGTATAAGTGGTGATTATCTTCATCGCTGTGGATTTTCCTGCGCCATTGGGACCCACAAATCCGATGATTTCACCTTTTTTTACTGAAAAACTGACATCAATCAGTGCACGGGTGTCCCCGTAATTTTTGCATACGTCTTTGAGTTCAATCATAACCTTTCCTCATGTTACGATTCAACGATTTGATTTATTATTATTTTGATT
>DSAU01000398.1 GCA_011046315.1 bacterium | reverse complement strand
GACGCCAGTACTTTTTTAACTTTTTTTGTGATCAAAATGGGACTGAATAGTTACTTTTTAATTTTAAATTTTTAATTCCAGCTTGTCTGGCTTAGGATGTTATATTTTAAAATGTTGACATCTATTAAATAATCAGAATGTCAAGCGATGGCATCAGTATTCCGCCTGTATCTGATGTTTTACTAAATCACCAAATTGAAGCTTGATTTTTTAACAGATTATTCGTATGTTTTAATTGTCGGCGATCAAATTTTTGGATGGGCTGAGGCGAAATTTTGTTGCTGCGCTGTTGATTTAAACAGATGGTAAATTCTACACGGAGTTACTTATGAACATGGAATACAGAGCATTGGGAAATTGCGGACTTAAAGTGAGCAAGTTGAGTTTTGGCGGTTGGGCAACCTTTGGCGAGACTGTCAAAGACCAGCAGACTGTTTCGGAAATTCTTCGTCACGCTTATGAAAGCGGCGTCAATTTTTTTGACATGGCGGATATTTACGGCGGAGGTGAATCAGAGCGGATGATGGGTAAGGTGTTGGGCGAATTTCCGCGCCACAGGCTGGTTCTAACCAGTAAGGTTTTTTGGCCTGCCAGCGAAGACGTAAACGACTGCGGACTGTCCCGAAAACATATTATGGAATCAATTGAAAAAAGTCTGAAGCGCATCGGCGTGGATTATCTCGATATTTATTATTGTCACCGTTTTGACGAGCACACACCGCTGGAAGAAACCATTCGCGCTATGGACGATTTGGTTCATCAGGGAAAAATCCTTTACTGGGGCAGCAGTGAGTGGAACGCACAGCAACTCACTGAAGCGCACGCCATCGCCAATTTCCGAAATCTCTACCGTCCTCAAGTTGAACAACCGATGTATAACCTGCTTGTCCGAAAAAAGGTTGAGACGACGATTTTGCCGTTGGCTAAAAAAACAGGGATGGGGGTTGTCAGCTACAGCCCGCTGGCATCTGGTTTTTTAACCGGAAAATACGATCAGGGAATTCCTGACGAGAGTCGCTTCTCGCGGATGGAATTTTTGCGCGACTGGTTCTACAACCAGCATAATATTCAGAAACTGAACCGGTTTAAAAAAATTGCCGCGGAAGTCGGATGCAGCCGCGCGCAATTGGCGCTTGCCTGGACTGCGGCGCAGCCGGGCATTTCCAGCGTTCTCACCGGGGCGACCCGCGTCGATCAAATAAAAGATAACCTGAAAGCCGCCGAAATTGAAATCAACGCTGAACTCAACCAAGAACTCAATGAACTTTTTCCGGTTGACCCGACCTCCTGATGTTATACGTTAAGAACTCGGAAAGGAACAAAAACATGGACACTCCCATTAAACTGGGCATCATTGGCTGTGGCATTGCCGCCCGAGATTTGCATCTGCCGGCTTTGCAAAAGCTTAAACATAAATTTGAAATCGTCATGGTCTGCAATCACACCGAGCCAAAAGCCCGCGCTTTCGCTGAATTAGTTGGCGGTGTGCCTTATGTACTTGACTACCATGAACTTCTGCAGCAAAAAGATGTGGAGGCAGTGGATATTGTTTTGCCCATTCATTTGAATTATCAGGTGACAAAGGATGCGCTGGAAGCGGACAAGCACGTGCTTGTGGAAAAACCGCTGGCTGCCAATCTGACCGAAGCCAGCGCCTTGCTCGAATTTGAAGATCGCTACCAGCGCGTCATGATGGTTGCGGAAAATTTTCGCTACCGGGAGACTTTTCACCGGCTCAAATCACGGCTGCAGTCCGGTGAGATCGGCGCTCCGTATAGTGTATTCTGGAATGTATTTCATTTGGTGGATTCTTCAAACAAATATGCGCAAACCCGGTGGCGCATCCACCACCAATATCCCGGTGGGTTTATCACCGACGGCGGTGTTCACAACATCGCTGCGCTTCGCTATTTATTTGGGGAGTTTATCGCAGGAAACGCTTTCACCAGAAGCATCAATCCGGAAATCGGCAAGTTGGATACGCTAAGCTTTCAATTTAAAACCGAACAGCACGTCAATGGGGTGTTCAATGTATTTTTCAGCTCAAACGGCTATAGTGAGAACCGCGTTATCATTCTTGGCGACCGCGGAAGTTTTTTGATTGAAGACAACACCATCCTCTGGCAACGATCAGGCTTACCCGATCAAAAGGAACAAATTGACGATGATGGCGGTTATATTGAGGAATTTTTAGATTTTTATAACGGCATTCGTCATCAAAAAATGATCAGTTCAGACTTTCGCGAGGCATTCCGCGATCTTGAGATCATCATCAAAGCCCTGGAAACGGCGGATTCCGGTTTAAGCGTTCGGTTTTAAAATCTAAGCTCGATAATATCGGAGCACGGCATGGGTCAGAAGCTTTGTCCAAAGATCATTCTCGAAGGCACTCGCCTCACCTTTAAAACTGAAATTGCCTTTCAATTAAACGAAAATCCGAGAATCGTTGGTCCGAGAAAATACCGTTATCATTCGCCGATAATTTCAGCCGAATGGTGCGCATTCACCAATTTCCCATGGGGCAGAGGGTTGATCAATTTTGAGCCGCACGAGGAGCAACGGGCAATGGAAACCTATCGCACCTGGGCGCAGTTGTTCGAACTACTGCGCTACTATTCCTGGATCGTTGACCGGTTTCATATTTCCACCATTGCCTGTCAATACCAAACATACTCAAAAAAATACGACTTCCGCTGGCTTGAAGAAAAACTGGCCGGACTCGGATTTCATTTAGTGTTCTGCAACCGTACGCCGGAATCGTTTGCCGCTGCCCGCGATGAGAGGTTGAAAGTTTCCGGCAAACCGTCCCAGTACGATAATCTGCAACAATTCATCGAGGAACAGGAGCTGTTGCGGCAGTTAGTAAATGAATCCATTCTACCCAAACTGGAGTTGGATATTTCAGACAATAATATTGGCAACGCTGTGGAAAAAATTGCGGACTGGCTGGAAAGCACAGGCGGGCTTTATGCTGATGACAGCTTTCCAGGTTTAATATCTCAGCCATCGGTGGAGACGTAGACTGATGCCATCGCTTTTTTTGTAACAATATATAAAATAGCTGGCTTGATTTAAAAATTTTATCATCTCATAAATAATCAGATCATCAAGCGATGGCATCAGTATTCCACCTGTAAGTGAGGTGATGCTTCCAGGTTAAAAATTCTATTGACATTTTTGGTCTGATGTCTTAAATTAGCACTTTCGATAAACAATTGAACATAAAATTTTCGAACACGAGACCAAACAATGACCGAACAATCAGTTCCGCTCTGGCTAAAATGGGCGCGCGAGATTCAGGCGCTGGCGCAATCAGGATTGGTGTACTTCCAATCCGAATATGAGAAGGAAAGATACGAGCGATTGCAGGAAATCTCTGCTGAAATTCTTGCCAATTGTACCATGCTTAAAAAATCAACAGTAGAGGAAAGCTTTAAAATTCAGTCCGGTTATGCCACGCCTAAAATTGATGTCCGCGCCGCAATTGTCCGTGACCATAAAATTTTGCTGGTGCAGGAACGCTCTGACCAAAAATGGTGCATGCCCGGTGGTTGGGCAGACGTGGGCGATCTTCCTTCACAGGCTATCATTCGAGAGGTACAGGAGGAGAGCGGCTTTGATGTTGAGACGAAAAAACTGATCGCTGTTTTTGACGCCAATCGCAACGGCAGGCCCATTGAATTTTATCACGCTTTCAAATTGATCTTTTGGTGTGATATTACCGGTGGCGCTGCCCGCCCCAGCTTTGAGACCAGCGCAGTGGATTTTTTCGGGTTTGATCAATTGCCGCCGCTATCGTCAAGTCGCACCAATGCCAGACATTTGAATGAAATACAACAGCATTTAAAAAACCCGGAACGACCAACATATTTTGATTAATACTCAGCAGAAAAGGAGTTACAAAATGTACACCATTCCCATCATTATCATCTATCACTTGATCATTTTCTGGATTTTTTTCCAATTACGTTACATTCGTAAATTTAAAAAACAAAAAGTTTTCAATGCCGGCGTCTCGAAAACATTATCACAAATCGGCGTAAAAGATTCATGGATATTCAAGCGACTGGTCGACAAGGGCATTATAATTCCGGTCAAAGAAAAAAGGTATTACATGGATGAGGAAAAAGCACTGGAATATAGCAAAAAACGTCGCGGCTTATTCTATTCAATCACGTTGCTGTTTTTGGTATTGTTTTTCTTTTTCCTGAATAATTTCAATAATGGTATTTGATAAATATGAAGTTAAGTTCCAGAAAAAGTGAAAAAAAATGCTTCTCTCGAAGACTACCGGAGAAGCATTTTTTTTGATTTTCATTTTTCATCAATGTTCTGCTAGATTTGAACCTTTTCAACGATCGGTTTTTCATTGTCGAACGTTTTGATGTTGCTCACGCCCGATTTCGATACAGCGAATTATCCACCGCTGTCATCATTTTTGACTCATCCAGACTATTTCCCAGAAATGTGTTAACTTTTCGAATATTTTCTAATGGGCTTTCAACGACCTCGTGATAAGTCAGATACAAAACATCGATATTCGGTTGTTCTTCGAGCCACTTCTGCACCTGGTGTACATGTTTTTCAAATTCAGCCGCCATAATTTCATCAGGGACTTTGTCAGTGGGTTCGCCCCGTCGTTGCAGCATCTTTTTTTGCGACGCCAGAATCTCATCCATTTTACGGTGTAAAAAAATTATTTTATAATGATAGTCGGACGGAAGCTCGTTGAGCAAAGCTGATATCACTTTGACAACTTTTCCGCGGGCATTCGAAAGCCAGCTTTTATCCTGTTTGAGCTTTTTAACGCGCTCAAATTCGAAATAGCCTTTTGGATTGTCATCATCGGCGCTTCTGATTCCGTCGGTCAGGGGATCGAGTCCGCCAGACTCTAAAATTTTCATCATCATCGAGGTACCGGATCGAGGTAGTCCTGAAACAATGGTGATTATCTCCTGTTGCATTTTCAACCTCCGATTTTAATCTATTATCGTTGGAGCGCTTTCCAATTCGGAAATGTACATCTGAATTTTATGGTTAACAAGATACGTCTGCCAATTTTATAATTTAAATATTTCATCAGCTTGGCGAATTTAAAAAAAACAATGACGCTGCATTTTTGTTTAAGTCATTAATTTATTTTATATTTACCATCACCCACAACAAAAATAAAATAAAAAACACCAGCAACCAACTGCCGCCAAACCCATAAAGATCCTGCATTGATGGTTTCATGATTTCCCATTGAGTTCCCGGAAACAATTTATCTTTCTCAAATTTTTCAGGGTGCTGGTACGCGTCCTCCAAAGCCTTTTCTTCCAGCTCAGGGGTTGGCTGAACCGGTGTACGCAGTTTGCCATAAAAGCGATCCAGATCTTCTTTATATACAGGCTTGGTTAAAAAGCTTATCACAAATAGCAACAGAAATGGAAACAGGGCATCAAATAGAAAGCGGGTCGTCACCAACTGAGCTTTGGTGAAATTTGAAAAATCAATACTCAGCCAACTCAACACCCAGATTTCCGCGTGAAATCGACCGATCCCGACCTTGCGTGAGCTTGGGTCTTCGGGATTGTCGCGTGCCACATGCTCAAAGAAGACGCCAGCAGGGGCAATTATGTGTTCCTTTTCAATTGAGGTTCCAATCTTATCGGCGCGTCCGGCTTCCACATCTTCTTGAAGCGCACTTGTTGTAACAGTGACTGTTTTAGGCGTGGTTTCCAGCAAAAAGGATTCGTTATACCGCGCCCAATCCAGCGTCTGAAATAGATTGGGAATGATGGCATAAATTGTAAAGCATATTACCACCTGAATAATCACCGCCCATCTGGTCAATCTGCGCCAGACAAACGCCAGCCAGATGGGCGCGCCAAAGATTGCGGGAATGGAGATAAAATATTTGAACAAATCAAGCAAATTTCCAACGAACACAGCCGTGCCAATTCCACCCAAGAGTGTTACTGCAATTACAATTCTACCAACATTAATATAATGCATTTCAGATTTTTCGGGAAGGAACGGCTGGTACAAATTTCGAATGAACAGCGCTGAATTGGTGACTGATCCGGCGTCAAGCGTGGACATATTGGCAGCCAGAATACCTGCCAACATCAGACCAATAGCCCCGGGGAACAACAG
>DSAU01000509.1 GCA_011046315.1 bacterium | reverse complement strand
GGAATCTCAATAATAGAACTTTTAAATATTAATTTGCACATATATTCAGGAGATTCCGGCTAAAAACATGCCGGAATGACATTATTAGTTAAGAGTGCTGAACTATTACAATTTTTTCTGATTGCTGAGATGGCATAACTGGCCGCAGGCAGCGTCAATATCCGCCCCTTTGCTGCGCCGTACTGACACAATAATCTTCAATTCCAGCAATTCAGTAATAAAGCGATTGATCTGTTCCTCGCGGGGTGGCTGCCATTGTTCGCCGACCGCATTATAAGGAATAATGTTGATTTTACAGCGCAGCCCCTGCAGCATTTTTTTAAGTTTACGCGCGTTTTCGATGCTGTCGTTTACACCGGCGATCATCAAGTATTCAAAAGTAAACAAATGGCGGGAATGGGCGCTGTAGTATTTTGCCGCATTGATCAGCTCTGTCAACGGATATTTGCGATTAATGGGCATCAGTCGGCTGCGGGTTTTATTATCAGCGGCGTTGAGAGAAATGGCGAGTTTGCAGCCCATTTGTTCATCGGTAAATTTTTTGATGCCGGGAACAATGCCTGCCGTAGAAACTGTGATTTTTCGCTTCCCAATGGCAATGCCGTCGCTATGGGAGATGATTTCGCAAGCGGTTTTTACATTATCATAATTTAAAAATGGCTCGCCCATTCCCATCAGCACCAGATTTGTCGCTTCCACCTCCAGCATTTTCAGAATGGTCAATAATTGACCGACCATCTCCCCGGTTGATAAATTTCTCAGCAACCCCATTTTTCCGGTCGCGCAGAACTTGCATCCGAGCGCACATCCGACCTGAGTCGAAATACATACCGTGCGTCGCTTACCATCAACCATGAAAACGCTTTCCACAAAAGCACCATCACTCAATCGAAATAAAAATTTGGTTGTCTCGCCATCAGCCGATCGTTGCTGTTTGGTGATGTCAAGCAATTCCAAATCAACTTTTTTCGCCAACTGTTGCCGCAGATCTTTTGAGAAAACCGTGATCTGATCGAGATTATCAACCCGCTTTTTATAAACCCAAGTAAACAGTTGATTTCCGCGGTAATTCGGCTCACCAACAGAAACCATCAACTGCTGCATTGCCTCCAGGGTCATGCCAATGAGATCTATTTTAGTCATGGATTCAATTTACATTTTTTTCCGGCTATTCAGTCCAAACAACTCAGCAAATGACAGGAATTATTTTCAGTAATTATTTTAATTTCCATTGAAACAAACTGTTATCACCAGCATATAAACAATAACTTCATTTTAAAAAAGGAAGCTTCAAGCTGATCGGAAATACATAACTGTAAAGCAGCTAAAAAGTTTCAAAAACACGTGAGTATCTTCGGAGGGCGGTATGACAGAGGCAAAAGCGCCGGCGTCTGATCTGGAAACAGTCGAGCAGTTGCAAATATTTCGCGATAAAATTGTCAGCGAAATCGGAAAGGTCATTGTGGGACAACGAAGGATCATCGATCAGTTGTTAATCAGTTTGCTGGCGCGCGGCCATTGTTTGCTGATTGGTGTGCCCGGTCTGGCAAAAACATTGCTCATTAGCACGCTGGCGCGCGTTTTAAATTTAAAATTTTCACGGATTCAGTTTACGCCGGACCTGATGCCGTCCGACATCACCGGCACCGAATTGATTGAGGACGATTTAACCACCGGGAAAAAAGCCTTCAAATTTGTCAAAGGACCGGTGTTTGCTAATATCATCCTGGCAGACGAAATCAATCGAACATCACCCAAAACCCAGGCAGCGATGCTGCAAGCCATGCAGGAACATGAAGTGACCGCTGCCGGCGAAACCTATATTTTGGATGAACCGTTTTTTGTACTGGCGACGCAAAATCCCATCGAGCAAGAAGGCACCTACCCGCTGCCGGAGGCGCAATTGGACCGGTTTATGTTCAATCTCTGGGTGGATTATCCATCAGGCGAAGAAGAAGCCCAAATTGTAAAATCCACCACCAGCGCCTATATGCCTGAGCTTCGGATAGTGCTGGATAAAAAGGACATTATCCGATTGCAGGATCTGGTGCGACGGGTTCCGGTAGCTGACGATGTGATTGACTACGCGGTGAAACTGGTCAGTCTGACTCGCCCAAACGTAAATTCGGCTCCAAAGTTTATTAAAGATTGGATTAGTTGGGGCGCTGGTCCGCGCGCCTCACAATACCTCATTCTGGGTGCAAAAACCAGAGCCGTGCTTGAGGGGCGTCCTACCCCGGATATCGAGGATGTTAAATCGCTGGCGATCCCGGTGCTTCGTCATCGGTTGGTGACCAACTTTAATGCGGAAGCCGATAGTGTGAGTACCGTGGAAATCATCGAAAAACTGATGAACCAGCAAAAGGTGTGATCCGATGCCCGTGAAGGTTCAACTTGACTATCGTAAATACCTTAATCCGGAAATCATCTCGCGGCTTAAAAACATGCAGCTCCGCGCCCGGTTGATTGTGGAAGGCTTCATTTCCGGGTTACATCGCAGTCCGTACCACGGCTTTAGTGTGGAGTTTTCTGATTATCGTCCCTACATGCCCGGCGACGAGATCCGGCATATTGACTGGAAAGCCTATGGCAAAACCAACCGTTTTTATATTAAACAGTTTGAAGAAGAAACCAATCTAAAAACCTATCTGCTGCTCGACACGTCGGCATCCATGGGCTATACCTCTCAAAAAATCAGCAAATTGGAATATGCCTCCTATCTGGCGGCAGCGCTCAGTTTTCTCATGATCGAGCAGCGGGATGCTGTCGGTCTGGTGCGGTTCGACCAGAAAATTCGACAATATCTGGCGCCTCGATCCATGCCAAGCTACCTGTCGGAGATTTTAAAGTCATTGGAAAACATCCGCCCCGGCGAAAAATCCGAATCTGCCAAAACCTTTCACGAGATGGCAGAACGCATCCACCGCCGTGGATTGATCATAGTGCTTTCCGACCTGTTGGATGAGCCGGACGAGGTTTTATCGGGACTAAAACACTTTCGGCACAAACATCACGAAGTGATCGTTTTTCATATTCTCGATCCCATGGAAATTCACTTTGATTTTAAAAAAAATGCCCAATTTCAGGATTTGGAAACCAATGAAAAACTTGCCACGCAACCCTGGCATATCCGAGCTGAGTATCGAAAATTGATGAACGCATTTATTGATAATTATAAACGGGAGTGTCGCGCCAATCGTATCGACTATGTGCTGCTGGAGTCCTCGATGAGCTATGACCGGGTGTTATTGGAATACCTGATCAAGCGCAAACGATTGGGGTGATGGCGAGACGTACTCAATTAAAAATAGAAATCTGAGACAATGAATGTTTTTCTCTTTTGGATTATTCTGATAATCCTGATCCTCGTTGTTTATCTTTTCATGCTATTCCGGCGCTCTCAGCCCGGCTTCCGGTTTCAGGTAAAATTAATCACAATTTTTATCCTGTTGGTATTGATCCCGGCGATTCCGTTAACAACATTTGTCAGCAGCTTGCTAACTCGGGGTGTGGAAATATTTTTACCGTCGGGCGTTGATGAATCACTCTCCGTTTCGCTTGAAATCATCAAATCGCAGTTGGAAGATAAAGGACGGTTCTGGCTGGACCATTATCAAACCAACCGCGCGCTGGCGACTGAGATGGCAGCCAACGAAAAAATCGTCTATTTTACCCGCTTCCGCAGTGATGATCAGACGCCGGAAATTATCGAAATATCAGGATCAGAAACCCACACCAGTCAATTCAGCCCGATTTACAACACTGAACGCTTGGAAATGCTGAAGCGGCGCGAAGCAACCAGTTTTTTCTTTGCCAAAGATAATCGCTTTTTTTGTGAAGTCTACCAATATCAATCCAATGCAACTATTTGTGCTGTCGCCTTTGAGGTTGATCCGAAATTGATTGATGCCAAAGATAACATCACCGAAACACTCCGAATCTACAATTCACTTTCCCTGTTTAAAAAATCGATTGTCGAAGGACAGATAATCTGGGGCATCGCCACGCTTTTCATTTTGTTGCTGACTGTAATCACCATCTATACAGCCAAAACCCTGGCCCGCAGTATCAGTGAGCCGATACAGGAGTTGACCAAAGGCATGCAGCGCGTGGCTGAAGGCGACTCGCAAACTCAGGTGGACGTAAAGGCGCGCGATGAGATCAAATTTTTGGTGGACTCGTTCAATCAAATGACGCGTGATTTGAAAATCAGTCAGCAGAAATTGATGCGAGCAGAGCGTCTGGCTGCCTGGCAGGATATTGCCCGCAGAGTTTCCCATGAGATTAAAAACTCACTCACACCGCTGGGATTATCAATTCGCCGGTTATGGAACAACCTAAGCCAAACCGAATCCGTCGCACAATCATTGGCAACCATGCAGGATGAGGTCGAATCATTGCGCAGGATGTCGGAAGCTTTTTCCGACTTTGCCCGAATGCCGCAGATCAAGATGCAAAAACAAGACCTGAACGAAATTATCCAAAGTCTGGTCACACTGTTTAGCGCAGAACCGGGCGCGCCGGAGTTCCGATTAAATCTTGATAAAAACCTGCCGATAGTAAATTGTGACCCCATGCAGCTCCGACGGGCTTTTCAGAATATTATTAAAAATGCCATCGAAGCCAACAAAGAAGCAGCAACAAAACAACCCATTACCATCAATACCAGTCGCCAGGAACACCAAACAGAGCTGGTTAAAATTGATATCATCGACAAGGGGAAAGGAATGGATGAGCAGGTGTTGTCAAACATTTTTGAGCCATACTTCACCACCAAAGCACGCGGCATGGGTTTGGGCATGGCAATTGTAAAACGAATAATCGAAGACCACAATGGCGACATCGAAATCAGCAGCCAACCCGGTCAGGGAACTCGGGTGACTATGTATTTATAAACCTTTCTATTCACTGGTCCGACTTATACACGAACTCATCCAGGAACGCCTTTTGGCAGGTTCGATTATCAAAGGTCAGAAAATAGATGCGATCCATCACCGACGTGTTGCTGCCGGCCCAGCTTGCGCCTGAAATCCGCAATTCATCATTTACATAAATATTATAAATTCTGTCCTCACAGTCGAAAATCAATTTTAATTTATACCATTCATTTATTTGAACCGGTGTAACCGTCTGCCAGATCCGGTTGTGATCATAAAATTGGATTTGTCTATCACGAAACGAAAGCTGAGGTCCCAGATGAGAAGTGTCCGCATCCTGTGAAGAATAGAGCCGCATGCCAAAAAAATCGGTCTCAGCGGTTACCATCCAATAGAATTGCACCATTCCGAGCGATTTCGGTGGAAAATGGGCGGCTAAAAAACTTTTACCGGCGACAGTGGTATCGACAAAGCAAACACTTTTTCCATTACCCTGCCAACTGGTTTCGTCGCTGACTTTTATTACGGCATTCGATTCAATTAACGACCATTTTAAACCACTTGGTTTTTCGTTCACATTATAATCATCGAAGTTATCTCCGAACAGCGAATCCGGGGTGACTGTTTGAAAACGCCAGACAGGACCAACAGTGACGCTATCGTATGAATCAACAGCTATTATCTGCCAAAAATAATCCCGCTGGTAGTCCAAAAGCAACGGAAGTTGAAAACGACTGTCACTATTTTCCTGAGCAATGAGTGCTAACGATTGCGGATCAATTCCGAAATAAACATCGTATTTAACGACGCTGAAATGGTCCGGATCGCCGCCCTGCCATTTCAATTCAACATTTTTAATGGCGACCGAGCTTTTGTTATCAGCGGGTATGGGTTGACTTGGCGTAAACGGTGGCGCATTATGTTCGTATCGCGTTCGGAAAGACCAGACCGGACTGCTGGCGCTGGTGCTACTCTGGTCATAAACCACAACTTTCCAGAAATATTCTGCCTCATAATCCAGCGAATCCACCTCCAGTGAATCGACCGAAAGCTTTGATCGGTAAATATTTGGTTGAGGGTTTTCCTTTTCCAAATAAAAATCAAAGGATAATGAATCACCAGGATTGTGATCCGCGCTTTTCCAACGAAACATGATCTTCGTCTGCGCATGTTGCAAAGAGTCCGGTGGGAAAATGTATTGGGGAACATCCGGCGGCTGGTTCTGAAGCTCCAGCGGCAGCGGCTGATGACAGGCGATCATCATATTCAATATCAATATG
>DSAU01000175.1 GCA_011046315.1 bacterium | reverse complement strand
TCCCTTTACGGCGTGGACATCGACCCCGGCGCGGTGGAAATCGCCAAGCTGCGGCTCTGGCTGTCGCTGGTGGTGGATGAAGAAGACATAAAGAATATCAAGCCGTTGCCGAATCTGGATTATAAAATCGTCTGCGGCAATTCACTGCTGGGTGTGGAAAAAAACCTGTTTAACCAACAGCTTTTTAATGACCTGGAACAACTGAAGCCCTTGTTTTTCAAGGAGACCAATCCCACCAGGAAACAGGAATACAAAAAGCAGATTGACGACCTGATCAACCAAATCACCAACGGGCATACGGAGTTTGATTTTGAAGTTTATTTTTCAGAGGTGTTTCACGAGAAGGGCGGGTTTGATGTGGTGATTGCCAATCCACCGTATGTTGATTCTGAAGCAATGGTTCGCTTGATGCCTGGCTTTAGAGAGACCGTAGCTAAATCCTATACTACTGCTAAAGGCAATTGAGATCTGTATATTCCTTTCTGGGAACTTGGCGTCAGGCTTTTAAACAATAAAGGTAATTCCGTCTTCATCACGCCAAACAAATGGCTTGCAATTGGTTATGGGAAAGGTTTGAGAGAATTACTGCGGCCCTATGTCTACAAGCTTGGTAATTGCGACGAGGTCAAAGTATTCGAAGCGGGCAATTCTCCGGTTATCGTATTCGTCAACAAAGTAAATTCGCATAGAGAAGTACAAGTTGACCGTTTTTCCTCAGATTACAAGGTAGATAAAAAAGTTGTTACACAACACAATGTATTGGACAAAGATAGTTGGGGGTTTTTGCTATCTATGAATCTTGATTTGATTTTGAGGTTAATGAAAAACCCTAAAAAAGTAGGAGACGATTACTACGCCGAAAATCCGTTTACAGTTTCAGAAGCTTACCAATTTCAGGAAATCTTATACGACCTCAAGGATTCAAAACGCTTTGACACTCGCAAGCACTTCAAATTTGTTAATACCGGCACAATCGAGAAGTATTTTTTCTTGTGGTCGATAAAACCAACAACCTATCTAAAGAAAAAATATCATACCCCGGTTGCTGATAGGGATGTTTTTCAGAAGAACTTTACCAAACGATTTAGCCAGATGCGTGTATCAAAGATTGTAATTAGCGGAATGCGACATTTCGAGTGTGCATTAGATATGAGTGGCGACGTTATAGCTGGAAAGTCAACTGTTATTTTGAAAAGTAAGGGAAATACTGATCTCATAAGTGTACTCACCATACTCAATTCAAGCTTGATAACGTTTTTTATTAAAGAAGCTTTCGGTGTACTGGGGATTGGTGGTGGCATTAACTTCACAGCAGAGCTGGTTGAGAATCTTCCCCTGTCCAAAGTAAACGACCGAGAGCAAAGGAAATTAGAAAGCCTGTTTAATGATATTTTAAAAATCGTTGGCCGCGATAATTGGTCAAACAATGCCGAGAACCAAGCCAAAGTCCGCAAGTACGAAAAGCAAATCGATCAAATGGTTTATAAACTCTACGGCCTGACCGAGGAGGAGATAAAAATTGTAGAAGGGGAAACAGCGTGAACGTTGAGCAGGGCAAAGGTAAGAGTAGTAAAAAAGATAACGTTGGGAATGGTTGCCCAAAAAATTCCTGCGCTGAACCTTCACCTCAACTTTTAAGTTAAAGAGGAGAAACATGACAAACAGTTACGAAACGCTGAAATATAAATTGCAAAATCACATTATCACTATCTGGCTCAACCGTCCCGAAGTACATAATGCATTCAACAAGACCATGCTGAATGAATTGGTGGATATTTTGGGTTGGATTAAAAATAGTGATGATGTCAGAGTTGTCATTTTTACCGGTGAAGGGAAGTCATTTTCTGCCGGGGCGGATTTGAACTGGATGCAGGAGATTATTAATTACACTTACGAGGAAAATCTCCAGGATTCGGAGCTGATTTCTAGAGTATTTTATTTGATTTATACCTGTCCCAGGCCTGTCATCGCTGCCATTAACGGAGCGGCAATTGGTGGCGGCATGGGGTTTGTCGGCGCGTCGGATATTGTGATCGCTTCGGAACAGGCAAAGTTCAGTTTGTCCGAAGTGCGGATCGGTGTGGTGCCATCCTGCATTTCGCCGTATCTGTTCAAAAAAGTCGGCGAAGGAGCGCTGAAGGAGTTATTTATTTCAGGGCAGCGATTTGATGCGGAAAAAGCGCTGCGAATTAATCTGATCAATTACGTGGTTAAGCATGACCAGTTGTTGGATCTGGCTCAGGAAAAAGCAAGGGAGTTGTTGGTGTGCGGACCGAACGCGATTGCCATTTGCAAAAAGTTATTCCTTGAAATTCCCGAAATGGATTTAATGACAGCCTACGATTATACGGCGGAGCTGATTGCTAAAATGAGAATTTCCGAAGAAGCCCAGGAGGGAATGAAGGCATTTTTAGAAAAACGAAAGCCAAAGTGGCATCCCAAAAAATGAAATCCGTTGAAAAATCTGCAACGCATTCTCTCGAACAGGCAGCGACCGCCAGGGAGAAAAAAAGATGAAAAATTTAATTTTGCTCATACTGATATGTAACCTTTTCGTTGGTGCCGTTTCCGCACAACTCATCCAGCCTGATGATTTGGAGTACCGGGGCGCTTTCAGGCTGCCTGAAGGGTCTGGCGGATCGGATTGGTATTACAGCGGACAGGCAGCGACTTATTATCCCTTTGGAGATCCAGAAGGTTCCAGTGATGGTTATCCCGGGTCTATTTTTGCCATCGGACATGACCACCAGCAGTATGTTTCAGAAATCAACATCCCCCTACCAGTTATTTCCACTGAAAAAAATCTGGATGAATTGAATACAGCGACTACGTTACAACCGTTTAACGATATTACCGGCGGCATGTTCGGTTATCTGGAATTGCCGGTGGCAGGTTTGGCATATCTTCCGGCGCAAGGTTCGCAAGCTACGGCAAAACTACATTTCTGTTGGGGGCAGCACATCCAATATCAGGAAGTCTCTCACGGCTGGTGTGAATTAAATCTTGACAACCCGCAAACTGCCGGGCTTTGGCATTTTGGGAATTATAACAATTACACCTCAAACGATTATTTGTTTGAAATCCCCAAAGAGTGGGCTGATATACATGTTCCGGGGAAATATCTCGCCAGTGGCAGATTCCGGGAGGGGGTTTGGAGCGGACTGGGACCGGCGCTTTATGCGTATGCGCCGTGGGAGGATGGCGATCCGCCTGCTGATGGAGATACCCTCAAATCAATCACCCGGCTGCTGCTTTATGGTGTCGATGATCCCAACATCCCCGAAATCATCACTGACGAAACGAGAAAAATGTACCTGCACCATGTGGCTGATCAATGGACGGGTGCCTGCTGGTTGACCGCCGGAGACAATTCGGCAGTTGTGTTTGTTGGTACCAAAGGCATGGGGAATGGTTGGTATGGTTTCAGCGACGGCACAGTCTGGCCCTGGGAACCGCCTTATCCGGCAATTCCCGATCCACCGCATGACCAGCGGGGATTCTGGGCGGACAGCATCCGGGCGCAAATTTTATTTTATGATCCGGCGGATTTGGCAGAAGTGGTACATGGCAGCAAGCAGTCCTGGGAACCCCAGCCATACGCCGTGCTGGATATCGATGATTTCCTTTTCGATTCCGGTTACGATTATTGGCGACAAAAAAACATTTTACTTGGCGCTTGTTGTTTCGATCGCGAAAGAGGCTTTTTGTATGTTCTCGAACGACGGGCAGATGACGAGAAGAGCATTGTCCATGTCTGGAAGGTAGCGGCAGGTTCCACCGGAATTGAGAACCACGATCATCCAATGGATTTTGAGCTTTATCAGAATTATCCGAATCCATTTAACGCGACGACGGTGATCGGTTTCAGGCTTGGCAAACCGTCAATGGTTACGCTGACGGTTTTTGATGGTTTGGGGCGGAAAATAAAAACAGTGTTAAACCAACAGATGTTGGCTGGAGAGCAGAAAGTTTATTTTGATGCGAAAGATTTGGCTTCAGGAATTTACTTTTATAAAATCAAGGTTGATAAATTTGAGCGACTGAACAAGCTTGTTGTTTTAAAGTGAGAAAGCGAGAATTTGAAATTGAACGCACTTCTGAACTGGTTCTGATTTGATTTTTTTGTCCAGAAAAAAATAAAACAACTGTAATTTTGCAGATTTTTTATTTCACAATATATAGCCTGAATTTTTCAAAAAATATTGTATGACAGAATAATTAAACGGCAGAATGATTGATTTTTAATGAGTTAATTATTCTAACAAAAAATCATTCTGCCAATGATCTTTAAACTAAGTTTTAAAAGCAAAATAAATTCAACTAATTATTTCAAGGTAAGTTATGCCTACTAACAATATGATTTATTCTATTACACCCAAAAACTTTGTTATTTTAATAAATTTCAGATCAATTTTTTTAATCCGTGCAAATCCGTTTAATCCGCGTCATCCGCGTTCGATTAAAATTAATAAAACTTAAGGAGAAACTATGGATTACTTATTAACCGATGAGCAGAAAATGCTTCGCGACATGGTCTCAAAATTTGCTAAAGAGGAAATCGGGCCTGTTGCTACAAAGATGCAGGCCGAGGAGACTTTCCCGGAAAGTATCGTGCAACAACTGGGCGAACTGGGCGTGATGGGCATCGCTTATCCTGAGGAATATGGCGGCGCCGGGATGGATTTTGTTTCTTACATGCTGGCGGTAGAAGCGATTTCCCGGTACTGCGCATCGACCGGTGTGATTGTTTCTGCCCACTCGTCGCTGGTGGTAGATCCGATTTTTCGCTTTGGAACTGAGGCGCAAAAGAAAAAATATTTGCCCGATTTATGTTCCGGGAAAAAGATCGGCTGTCACGCACTCACCGAACCCGGCGCTGGTTCTGATGTCGGCTCACTAAAAACCACTGCAAAATTGGTCGGCGATAAATGGGTGTTGAATGGAACCAAGCATTTTATTACCAACGGCGCTAATGCGGAAATTGCCGTTATTTTTGCGCTGACCGAGCCGGAACAAAAGACGCGCGGCATCAGTGCATTTATTGTGGAAAAAGGGACTCCCGGTTTTAAAATCGGCAAACTGGAAGATAAACTGGGTATTCGGGCATCAACCACGGCGGAACTGATTTTTGAAGACTGTGCCATTCCCAAAGATAATTTATTGGGTGAATTAAACAAAGGCTTTAAAATCGCTATGATAACGCTGGATGGCGGCAGGCTGGGAATCGCATCGCAGGCATTGGGCATTGCCAAAGCATCAATTGAGGATTCGATTGTTTATTCAAAGGAACGGCAGCAATTTGGACAACCGATTGCTAATTTTCAGGCGATTCAATGGATGTTGGCTGAAATGGAAACCGAATATGAGGCTGCCTGGCTGTTGACTTACCGCGGGTCGCTGATGAAGGATAAAGGAATGAAATATTCCAAAGAAGCTGCAATGGCAAAACTGAAGGCTTCGGAAACCGCCTCTTTCTGCGCCAACAAAGCCATTCAAATTCACGGTGGCTATGGTTACATAAAAGAATTTGATGTGGAAAGATATTTGCGGGATGCGAAAATTACGGAGATTTATGAAGGGACGAATGAGATAATGCGGCTTGTTATTTCGGCGGGTATGCTGAAATGATATTTGGCTAAATGATTTCTGATGCTGGATGCTTGTTGCTAGATTTTGGATAATAAAATCCTGCACCAGGTATAGACCATCGTCTAAATTCTGGAGGAAAGATGACAAAAAAAAATATTCTAAAAATTCTAAAATCGGTAAAGCAAGAGGTACGTTATCAGTATAAAGCTGAATTGAAAGGAATTTTTGGTTCATATTCAAGAGATGAACAAAGTGAAGGGAGCGATGTTGATATTCTGGTTAGATTCTTACCAGGCGCAACGTTGATTGATCTCTCTGGTTTGGGAAATTTTTTGGAACAGAGATTACAATCAAAAGTAGATATTGTTTCGGAAAGAGCTTTGAGAAAAGAAATAGAATCTTATGTAAATAATGATCTGGTTGCTATATGAAAAGAAACATAAAATTGTTTTTAGAAGACATTATCATAGCATGCAAAGATATTCAGGATTTTACAGAGGGAATGGAATTAAATCACTTTATACAAGACAAGAAAACTTCCAGCGCTGTGATAAGGCAATTCGAGATTATTGG
>DSAU01000272.1 GCA_011046315.1 bacterium | reverse complement strand
TAATGTTGGATCAGATATGCAATTTTATGCATTCAACACCACATTGCCGTTGAATTTTTCTATTGGCGCTTCAATGAGTATTGCCAAGGAAGAAAATACGCAGCTTAAAGGTTTTGTGGATCTCACAAAACCCAAAGATAATCAACAATTGTACTTTGTTGGCGGCGAGTGGACAATTTATCATAAGTTTGCTCTTCGCGGCGGGTATAAGCTCGGTTACTCAGGCGCGTTCGACGAAAAAACACGACTCCAGCAAACAGATGAGGGTTTCACTTTCGGCGCCGGTCTCGAGCTGCCGATTTCTGCCTACAAAGTGTGGCTGGACTATGCTTTCACCAGCTTTAACGTTTTTGATGATACTCATCGCTTCTCCCTTAAATTTGAATTATAAAATTCAAAATTTTTTGGGTTAAGTACGTAAGAAAAGCTTCCTTACATGATGAGGAAGCTTTTTCTTTTTTTTTAACTTATAGCAAATTAAGAGGATGTGTTGAAATGGTTTTTTCAATAATTACTCAACACTTTAGCAATAATAAAATTTGCAAGTTTATATATTTATTTCCTTTATTAAGTTTTATCTTGGTTTTTTCCGTCACCGGGCAAAATGGAAGAGCGATGCAATTTCATGTGGACTTTGCACAATTCCGGATGAATGAGAAACAGGTTTATCTGGAAATATACTACTCCATTCCCCGCGAGCAAATATCTCATGAAAAATCAGCTCAAGGATATCGAGGCGCTTTCCAGGTTCTGACACACATTTTGAAAAATAATAGGATATTGACCTCTGACACGCTCAATGTTGAAGATAGAATTGACTCTTTAGAACAGATTACAGCCGGGCAAAAATTTGCTGAGCTTTCAGCCTTTGGCTTGGCTGAGGGAAGTTATGTTGTAAAATCTGAATTAATTGATCTGAGCAGCAAACAATCGATTACTCTAATCGATTCAATAAAAATAAAAACTTTTTCGTTTGATACACTAACATTGAGTTCAATTACTCTCGCCTCGTCGATTCGTCCTCAACAAGTGAGAGAAACAAAATTTGATAAGAACGGACTTCGAGTCATACCAAATGCTGAGCGAATTTATGGAAAGGAGTCCCCAAATTTGTATTTTTATGCTGAAGCTTATAATTTTGCCTGGGACGATAATGGGCGGTCCAGTCCTTATCAGGTTACTTATAAAGTTAAGGATATGAACGGAATAAATGTTTTGAATTTTGAGGGACTGAAAAAGAACAAACCAGGCCCAACCAGTGTAGTATATGGATCAATCGATGTAGCAAAATTAACTACAGGGAGTTATATCCTTGAATTAGAGGTAAAGGATCATTATGATATGCGGCAGACACGGTCAACGAAACAATTCTTTATTTATAACAAAAGCGATTTATTGAAAAAAACAGAAATTAATAAACAAATTGTTCATGCAAATATTGAAAAATATAACCAAATGGACGAAGATGAGTTAGACCACTATTTCAACCAATTGAAATATATTACAGATAAACAAGAGAAAGCAATTTTCAGAGAATTAGGTCTCGAAGGAAAAAGAAACTTCTTTATTTCATTCTGGTCTCAAAGGGATCCAAATCCTGATACGCCGTTAAATGAATATGAAATGCGCTATAATTATTTAATTAAAATAGCCAATGAAAATTTTACAACCATTTTCAAGGAGGGCTGGGAATCAGATCGCGGTCGGGTGCTCTTATTATATGGACTGCCTGATTCAAAGGATATTGTTCCGACAAGCATGGATACTAAAGCCCATGAAATTTGGCAATACTACAAACTTGAGAGTGGAGCAAAATTCGTGTTTGTGGACAAGAATCTAAATGGTGATTATGTGCTGGTTCATTCCACCAAGCGCGGTGAAATACAGGACCCAGACTGGTGGTTGCATCATGCACGACTTTAGTTGATGGACAGCTTCTATCTAATTTAAAGATGCTGAGATAGCTAAACTGTCTCAATAAAATGATTTTGGCGGTGAAAAAAAATTGAACCAAAACTAAGATTAAACATAGAATATAAGTTACTGTTCAGCCACCAAGTCTCCAAGACATCAAGAAAAGCAGAGAAGACTGTTAGAATATCTTTAAAGATGTATTTCTTTGTGTAACTTTGAGTGTTGGTGTCTTTGTGGTAAAGAAAATGCTCTGAATAGTTACATATTTTATTTTATAACATTCAAATTCCTGTTATTTTCAATGGTAATAAATTAACTGGTTGAAAAATATTGTAGCTATAGAATGTTTTTCAACATTTAATTGCCATCCAAAATATCAGGAAATTTTTTGAATAATTTACTTAATCGTTTAAGTTGGCATAAACTTTAACAATTGATGCTAAGTGAGGTTGAATGTGGTTAACAACAAAGGAAATGAAATAGTCGTAAAAACGGGCAAACCTGAATTCGACAATTTTTATGCGCTGATTCGCTCTTTTCTTGAACAGGATGTTATGGAAGTCAATATTGACGGTCAAAACATAAGGGGCTATCGCAGCCCTGACGCTAAATCAATCTGGATTCGGGATTATTCAGAAATTATGCGCGGTATGAAATATTTTGAACCCGATTTAAAAAGTACGGTGAGCCATTTTGCAGCGACTCAAGCTGAAAACGGTCGCATTTTTGACTACTTTACCACCTTCCCTGAGAAATTGCCCAGCGAACGCGAGAACTGGACCAAATATGTTCGCGTCCCGGTGGAGGCGGATGTGGAATATCGATTTGTTAAAGCAGCATTTTTAGCCTGGCAAGTCACCGGCGACGATGCCTGGTTGCAGAAGCTTCTGCCCAAAATGGAAAAAGCGCTGAGTTACATCATCACCCATCCCTGGCGGTGGCAAGCAGAACTTGGAGTGGTGAAAAGACCCTACACCATTGACACCTGGGATTTTGCATACACTGCTGGCAAATATCCCTGGCTGCAATTTCAGGTAACCGACGACAGCTTTTGGGGAGTCATGCACGGCGACAATAGCGGCTACTATGAGGCATTTCGTATCATGGCACATTGCTATAACTACTTCGGAAACAAGGCTGATGCTGTAAAGTGGCTGCAGCGCGCCAACGATTTGAAGACTGCCATGAACCGTGTTTGCTGGAACGGAAAGTTTTACACCCATTTCGTAAAGCTCACGCCGGTGGAAATTCCCGGTGTAAATGAGTCCGCACAATTGAGCCTCAGCAATCCGATGGATATAAATCGCGGTGTGGCATCGCACGACATGGCCAGGTCGATCATTAATGAGTACATTAAACGCGGAAAATCCACCGGCGCCTTTGTTGAATGGTTTTCTATTGATCCCCCATTCCCATCCGGAATTTTTGGCGATGAAAAATTGGTTGCTGGCGCGTATATCAATGGTGGTATTATGCCATTGGTGGGCGGAGAATTGGCGAAAGCCGCCTTCGATCATGGATTTGAGACTTTCGGTGTGGATATTCTCAAACGGTATTATGACATGATCAGTCAAAACCGTGAAACATATCTCTGGTATTTTCCCGATGGCAGACCGTCCAGCGTGGAAACCAGCACCAGCCCCGATGCAACGCCCACTGACGGCTGGGGATCCAGCGCTATGCTCTACGGTTTTGTTGAGGGATTGGCTGGTGTGGAAGATAAGCAAAAACTATTTCAGAAAGTACGGCTTTCTCCCAAATGGGTTGCAGCCGGCGTCGACGCGGCAGAAGTTGAAATTAATTACGCCACCTCAAAGACTAATTTAAAATATCAATTTCAAATAAAGAATGACACAATCGATATTGTTGTAAAAGCCCATCATTCTGAGGTTGATTTTCACGTAATGCTGCCGGAAAAATTTCTGGCGTTGCAGGTGAGCCTTGATGGCGTTTTGATTCCCATTGAAAATGAAAAGGTAGAATCGAGCAATTATGTAAATTTCTCCTGCCTGGTACGTGGGACAAGAAAATTACAGGTACAAATGCAAAGTATAAAATTATGAGGTGATTTCTGAGATCCGTTAAATATATCAAAAAACCAATCCCGATTGTTACGGATAAAGCGCGAATGCAACGTATCCCGACAGCTTTAAAATAATCCCATGACGGAATTAATAGTGCGGTTGAGTGAAATACTTTCTCGCCTTGAGTAATTACCAGGGCGAAAAAGCGGCTTAAAGCAAAGATAAAATGTATAAACGCTATATCGGAAATGTTTGTTATTGTAATATCATTGGCATCGAACTATGGGAGAATGGTGAATGAAAATTGCTGATTTAAACAAAATCGAGGGTCGCAGTTATCCTGCCCGAAGACGGACGCAAAATCTGGTCGGTGGGGCTTCGCCGATTCAATGTGATAATTTTTCAATGGGATACGTAACTCTCGAACCTCGAGGTGGTCAGGTTCCCTGGCATAATCAAACTCAGGAAGAGGTCTATTTCGTGCTTGAGGGTACTGGCGAAATGTGTCTCGGAGAAGAGCTGAAAATTGTAACCGGTGGTCAGGCAGTTTACATAGCGCCAGCTGTTTTTCACCAGTTAACTAATGTCGGTGAAACGCCATTGCGCATGATTTATTGTTACGGACCTGCCGGAGATGTGGCTCATTGGCGGCAGGAGTTGGAGGGGACGCTGCCCAGAGCCGGCGTACAGGCGCCACCGCTTCCAGAAGGTGCGCAACCGCAATATATTGATCCGCCGCAAAATAAGTGAACTACCGTTTGCATCAAATTTTTGGCAATCATTTTATCATTATCAGAGGAGCGATTTTATGAAAAATATTGTAACCCATAGAGTTGGCATAATTATGAACGGTGTAACCGGCAGAATGGGAACCAATCAACATTTGATGCGATCGATCGTTGCAATTATTCGCCAGGGCGGTATCAGGATCAATGATAATGAGACTATTATTCCCGATCCAATTTTAGTGGGAAGAAATGCGGAAAAGCTAAAAAAATTAGCTCAACAATCAGGCGTTGAGAAATGGACCACCGATCTGGATAGTGTGCTCCAAGATAAAAGCTACGCCATCTATTTTGATGCGCAGACCACTAATCGTCGAGTTGAAGCAGTAAAAAAAGCCATCGCGGCTGGTAAACATATTTATTGTGAAAAACCGACTGCTACCAACTCCAGCGATGCCTATGAATTATACCAATTGGCAAAGCAAGCCGGTGTTAAAAACGGAGTGGTGCAGGACAAGCTCTGGCTGCCGGGATTGATAAAGTTGAAAAATCTGATCGACAGCCGTTTTTTCGGAAAGATTCTCTCAATTCGGGGGGAGTTCGGCTACTGGGTTTTCGAGGGAGACCGCCAACCAGCGCAAAGGCCATCGTGGAATTATCGAAAGGAGGATGGCGGTGGAATCATACTTGATATGTTTCCTCACTGGCGTTATCTGCTCGATAATTTATTCGGTTCGGTCAAAGCTGTATCCTGTCTCGGCGCAACTCACATTGAAAAACGTTGGGATGAAAACGGTGATCCTTATACCTGCACTGCTGATGACGCCTGTTATGCAATTTTTAAATTGGAGAATAACATCATCGCGCAATTCAACTCTTCATGGGCGGTACGGGTGCGGCGCGATGATCTGTTCGTCATGCAGGTGGATGGTAGCGAAGGAACAGCCGTCGCCGGTTTGCGCAATTGTTTAATTCAAAGTTACGATGAAACTCCTCGCGCCGTATGGAATCCGGATGAAGAAAACGCTATCAATTATTATGAAAATTGGAAACCGGCTGGCAGCCAGAACCGCTTCGACAACGCATTTAAGCTGCAATGGGAACTGTTTTTGCGGCATGTTGCCAACGATGAACCGTTTAACTGGACGCTGTTGGAGGGCGCAAAAGGTGTTCAACTGGCTGAAATCGGGATTCAATCATGGCATGAGAGAAAATGGCTCTCCATCCCCGAACTTGAACCCTGATGAAAAAAACGGATGAAAATTCAATCTGGTGACGGAATATTTATATGGTGATTCATTTTTTTCGGGAACACACAAACGAAGTGCAATTTAGCCTGAATAATTCCTAACGCAGCAAAGCCGCAACCAAAATAGAACGCGGATAACGCGGATAACGCGGATGACACGGATTTGCACGGATTAATAAAATTTAAGAGTCAAAATGATTAATAATTGTGCCTAAAATTATTGTTAAAATAACAAAGTTTTTCTGAGTAATAGAATAC
>DSAU01000476.1 GCA_011046315.1 bacterium | reverse complement strand
TTTACTCATACATTCAAACAGACCGCTTTGAAACGTTACCAGAGGGTGCTCCTTTGAAGTGATGCTGACATGCTTGAAGATTCTCATCATATTCAAAATAAAGTGGTAACAGTCATGAAATAGTGGGTGGGCATTTTCCAAATTGGATCGCGCGTTGAATTCCGGACTCCAACTTCCATATTGTTGTTCCAATAATTCATCGATATCTTCATCCTCAGGACGGTCTTGTTCTTCAATGTCGTCCTCTTCTTCCGAATCGTCAGGAATGTCATAACCCATTTCTTCGAAAGCGCGGCGCAATCCCTTTTCAGAAAAACCATATTTTTCAATTAATTCTTCAAGGCGCCGTTTTTGCTCATCCTCCTGCTGAAAGAATTGTTCCCATTTTTCCTCGTCCCATTCTTCATCGAAGTCATCGTTCTCGAAATTGTTGTAATCGTTTGAATCGGACATGATTTTACCTGTTTTTGTTTTTTTCAATGGTACTAATATAAAAGTTATCAGCGATCAATGCAAGTGAAATATCAATTTTTTTGTAATATATCACTTACGGGTGGTTGACCAAAATTTGGGCTAAACTCCAAAGCTGTCTCTTCTCAATAACAGCCTGATTTTTGTTTAAACAAAAAAAAGGTTGACATATAGCGAAAAAATCGTTACTATTTAACACAGTGAATGGTTGAAAATAGACTGCTGAAAACTGGCTTATTATTATTCATCGGATAATGGGGCGTTAGCAGATAGAATGAATTTGAAATTCAGGTCCAGTTGGATGGAATTGCTAATATTTGAATAAACTATAAAGAAGGATGATTGGCTAATGGAACAAAAGAAAAAAAAAGAAAAAGCGGTTAAAATGAAGGAATTCATACGGTCCCAGATTGTTGATGATGTATTTTCCGATCCTTTCGAAATGGCTAAACTTCAGTTTGTAGTGGATTATGACGCCTACCTGAAATTGCTTGGCGAGGCAAATCCGGAAATTTATCAACAACTGAAGAATGCCGACACTCTGGAACAAGCCCGTGATTCCATGTATAACTATCTGGATAGAGTAGAGCGCGATATTTTTACGTTGGAAAACGATCTTCATTTTCTTGAAAAAGCCACGGTACGGGAATGTATTCGTGTTTTTAAGAGTATTATCGGTCCGGTGAATGAACACCGAACCAGTTTTTCTGCGTTGGAAACCCTCTGGAAATTGGCGCACAATAAACGAGAAGAGTTGAGCTATGATATTTCAGCCGGCTTTTTGCTTGAGTTTATTAACCTATTCCGCGGCATTGCCGGTAAATCTAATATCTACTATGAGTCGCATGAAGTTCATAAAAGTTTTCCTGAATTCCTTAAATTAGAGGGCAGGGAGGCAGCGATAAAACGCAGCGAAATATTGGATCAGATGGGCAATACCATGCAGAAGTATTTTAAGAAATATCCCTCCGGTCTGGATAAAGATGTTATTAATTGGCGTAGAGTAAACCGCAAACGAATTCTCAGCTATTTTAAAGCTACAGAAGAAGACTGGGGTGATTATCATTGGCAGCTTAAAAATGTAATTCGCGATGCCCAACCGATTTATGATTTGATTGAACTGACTGAGGAGCAGCGACAGGCAATTGATAAAGCGGTCAAAAACAGAATTCCCTTTGGCATCACGCCTTTTTATCTCAGCCTTATGGACCGAAACCCTTCGGTTGGCTATGACCATGCGGTGCGGGCGCAGGTGATCCCACCGCCGGATTATGTGGAAATGATGCTCGATCACAAAACCAATCGCGGGATGATGTTTGATTTCATGGGAGAATATGATACCTCGCCGATCGAGCTGATTACACGGCGCTATCCCAATATTGCCATTCTCAAGCCGTTCAACACCTGCGCTCAAATTTGTGTCTATTGTCAAAGAAATTGGGAGATCGATCAGGTGTTGCATCCGCGGGCGTTAGCGGGAGAAAAGGTTTTGGATGAAGCCTTAAAATGGTTCGATAAACACACCAGTATCGAGGACGTATTAGTGACTGGCGGCGATCCCATAGTGATGAATAATAAAATGATACATCGCATCCTGGAAAAATTAGCGTCCAAAAAACATATCCAGCGCATCAGAATCGGCACGCGAACGCCGGTGGTTTTGCCGATGCGATGGACCGATGAGCTGGTGGGGATTGTTGCCGAATTTCATGAACCGGGCAAAAGGGAGATCGCGGTGATCACTCATTTTGAACATTCGTACGAAATTACCCTCGAAGCCATGCTTGCTGTCCAAAAGATCCGCAAAGCCGGTCTCGGCGTGTACAATCAACAGGTGTTTACTATTGAGAACGCCCGAAAATTTGAAACTGCGAAATTGCGCCGGGACCTAAGATTAATCGGCATAGATCCATATTATACATTCAATATGAAGGGAAAGGATGAGACACGGCGCTACATGGTTCCCATTGCCAGAATTTTACAGGAACGAAAAGAAGAAGCCCGGTTGCTGCCGGGATTGGATCGCACCGACGAACCGGTGTTCAATGTTCCTAAATTGGGAAAAAACCATCTGCGCGCCTGGCAGGATCACCGATTGGTAATGATCATGCCCGATGGTTCGCGGATCTATGCGTTTCATCCCTGGGAAAAAAACATAACACCGATGCCGCCTTATTATTATAAAGATGTACCGATTTTTGATTTTCTCGAAGAACTCGCGGCGCGCGGAGAAAACATCCGGGATTATCGGACTATTTGGTATTATTTTTAAGATTTGGTTTCATTGACACAAGGTACGATAAAATTTATAGGAAATATTTTTATTTGTCATACTTTTAGAGATTTTATTTAAATATTATTCGAAAGGAATAAAATCAAACTAAAACCCATGTCATGATTGATCTGCTGATTATCCTAATATTTATTGGCTATAGCATTCGAAATGGCTTTCGCAACAAATCCAAAGCATCCCAAAATCTGGAAGAATATTTTTTGGCGGGCCGTACCATCAAAGGGTGGCGCGCCGGTTTCAGCCTTGCCGCCACCCAATTCGCAGCGGATACGCCACTGCTGGTTACTGGTTTGATTGCGACCGGTGGTATTTTTATGCTATGGCGGCTCTGGATTTATGGGCTTGGTTTCCTGATGATCGGTTTTCTGCTGGGCCGCGGTTGGCGCCGGGCACAGGTGATCACCGACGCCGAATTGGTGGAAATCCGCTACAGCGGAAAAGGCGTACTGGCGTTGCGCGGATTGAAAGCTGTATACTACGGCATGGTGATGAATTGCACCATTATGGCCATGGTGTTGATTGCCGCCACCCGAATCAGCGAAGTGTTCCTACCCTGGCATGAGTGGTTGCCCGACGTCATTTCTCGACCACTGTTCGGTCTGGCAAAATCAATCGGTGTATCATTGGCATCCGGGGCGACCGATCTGGAACCGTTCATTGCCACTACCAACAACATTATCAGTATTCTGCTGATCGTTATTTTTACTGCGCTGTATTCGACAACCGGTGGCTTACGCTCGGTCATTGCAACGGACACGGTTCAATTCAGTCTGGCGATGTTGGGAACATTAATCTATGCGGCGATTGTTCTGGTCAAATCGGGCGGAGTCGGGCAGGTAGTTGAGCAGTTGGTAAAACTTTACGGTGAAAGCCAGGCAAGTCAGATTTTGTCCTTCAGCCCCAACTCCTGGGATGCGCTAATGCCTTTTCTGGTGATTGTTTCCCTGCAGTGGTTCTTCGAACGCAACAGCGATGGCACCGGCTATTTTGCGCAGCGCATGATGTCCTGTCGCAGCGACCGCGACGCCAAAGTGGGCGCTTTTATTTTTACCTGGCTGCAAATTTTTCTGCGAAGCCTGATCTGGTTAGTGATCGGCGTTGGCTTGTTGGTGATTTATCCGTTCGACCCATCAACTGCGGTTAATGAAGCTTTTATCGCCGAAAGAGAATTACTGTTCGCAACAGGAATCCGGGACTTATTACCGCCGGGCGTTCGCGGTATTATGCTAACCGGGATGTTGGCTGCGTTGGCGTCCACAATTGACACCCACCTGACCTGGGGCGCCAGTTACTGGAGCAACGACATCTATTTACGGATCGTCAACCGAGCCTGGTTAAAGCGCGAGCCATCAAATCGGGAGCAGGTCATTGCGGCGCGCCTTTCAAACATATTTATCCTAACAGTCGCCATTATTATCATGGCAAATCTGGGCTCTATCCAAACGGCATGGCGCATCACCCTGTTGTTCGGCGCCGGAACTGGCGCTGTGTTAGTGTTGAGATGGATCTGGGAGCGAATTAATTTATATTCAGAAATTTCAGCAATTGCTGTCTCACTAATTTTTGCTCCGATAATTTTATTCTCGATTGAAGCCGAATGGCTGAAATTATTGTTGATGTCTTCGATTTCCACTTTTGTGGTCGTTACCGTCACCCTGCTTACCCCGCCGACTAATCAGCATAAATTGCTGACGTTTTATAAGCAGGTAGATCCCCCTGGTTTTTGGAAAAAAACCGCCGCGAATTTGGCGGATCCGTCGCGAAAGCCGCTTCAATCGTTAAAAAAAGCAGCTTATATGACCTTGACCACAAGTTTATCTGTTTACCTGATGTTGGTTGGAGTTGGTAAACTGATATTGCCAAATCCACAAAGTTATATTGTTTATGGCTGGGTTTATCTCGTGCTCGGATTGGCAAGCATGGTTTTGTGGTGGAAAAAAATGTTTCTCTATAAAACTGATGATTTTTAAAAAAGTTGAAACAGTAGCTCATCCGTTCCTAACAGCGAAGTCAATTATGCCAATATGGCACAAGTGACAATAATATTTTCAACTACCTGACATCATGGCAAAAAGGGCGCTGGGTGTTCTGGTTGGCTAATTTTTCTAATTTTATAAAAAACAGAAACATGAAACGGCAGAAAAATTTGGCACGCACTTTGCTTAGACTGGGGTGAAGTTAATTAACAGATAATTAAACACAAAATATGATATGAAGGAGGAATGAGCTATGTCAATCATTAGATGGAATCCAGGGCGAACTTTGATGAATCTGCCTGATGAGATGGATCGTTTTTTTGGTGATTTTGGTTTGGATTTCTGGAATAGCGACAGCGTCTGGAATCCGGCAGTGGACATTACCGAAAAAAGTGACAGTTATGAAGTCAAAGCAGAGTTGCCGGGAATGAAAAAAGATGAAATTAAGATTTCTCGTGAAGATGATGTGTTGATGATTTCCGGTGAACGCAAAAGCGAACAGGATGAGAAGAAAGACAACTATCATCGCATTGAACGACGTTACGGAAAGTTCCAGCGATCGTTTTATCTGCCGAAAAATGTGAAAGCTAATGACATCAAAGCCAACTACAAAGATGGCGTACTGACAGTAACGATTCCGAAAAGTGAAGAAGCCAAGCCAAAAGAGATTGCTGTTAGTTAATGATTTAATTTGGCAAAAATTCTGAAAGTCCCTCAATTCAATTGAGGGACTTTTTATTTTCATTCGTCACAAGATTGATTCTGTGACTGCATAATGCTTAACCAAATCCAACATGGAATTTTACTGGGATATGCTTAACACAGCTCAATTTTATTTCCGATAGATCGTCAACTCCCGATACCCCGAAGCCCTGTCATGCTCCCGTAAAAATATCAGATCAGGAAGAACGCCAATCACAATCTCCGTCGTCGTGTAAATCAAGCAGCCTTCCGTCAGGTGCCCACCGATTGTTTTTCCCGTACCATCTGAAATGGCAATATGCAGATGAGAGCTGTTTTTCGATAGCGTCCCGGACAGGGAGACAATCTCTAATTTTTTACTGAAGATTGTTGCTTGATTTTGATCCGCAAATCGGATGGCTGCCTGGCGCAGGCTGCCGACGCATGACAGGATGCTGCCCGCTTCCATTTGATGAACGCTGACCAAGCTATCCAGGCTTTTGTGCAAATCCTGAAATGGAGCAAGCCGAATCGCCAGCGCTTCAACTTTAAAGTTTACATTTTCATAAAATGCTTTTTTTTTTTTTAATTCATCAATAACTTTAAGTACTTGCGTAAGTTCCGGTTCTCCGCCTTTCCCAATATTATCGATATTTCGTTCTCGTTCACCTACGTATTTTTTCATCGCTTTAATCCATTGTTCATCTTTGCAGAAAGTTAATATAAATCAAATTTTCTTTAAATTAAAAACTCAATGTATCCCAA
>DSAU01000477.1 GCA_011046315.1 bacterium | reverse complement strand
TTTTCCGTCACCATTCCTTTTCCGTGTTCGTTCTTTTTCTGTGTCCCTTAAAATATTAGCTCACAGAAATGGAACGGACACAGAAATGATTTTTTGAATTCCTTTTCCGTGTCCTTTCTTTTTCTGTGTCCCTTAAAATACTAGCTCACGCAAATGGAACTGACACAAAAGTGATTTTTTGAATTTCCGTTTCCGTATCCAACAAAAGTTATGCTATTTAGAATTTTGTCGTTCAATTTATTCACCAACAGTCTCATCCTTTGTTATCCATCTTTTAATCCTCCCTGGGGAAATTCTTCGATACATTTCCTCAAAACTTCCATCCTTTATTTCACCGACAAAAGTATTCAAGCACAGATAACTCAAGTCCTCATCTTTCGCCTCGGTGGTATGCGGCGCATTTCTCGGTATAAAAATGATGTCGCCTGGTTTAACGGTGGCCTGTTCTTCATTCACTGTTATGATCCCTAATCCCGAGAGGACAAAAAAAGTCTGCTCTTTTTCCTTATGCGCCACCAGCGCTCCTTTATTGCCGTTGGGCCAGGAAACGACAACCGTCTCGAACCGCTCCGTTTCGGTTCGATCCAGCAACAACCGAGTCGTGTTTGAGCCGAATTCGTACAATTTGCCTTTGTTCAGGTTATCGATGTGTTTCGGCTTCTTATTTGAAGAAGTTGATTGCTCTGCATTGTCGATCGTGGCTCTGCCGGTCTCCGCCTGCTGCTTGCGGATATTTTTCACTTTTTCGATGTGTTCGGCAAAGGTGCCGTGACCTTCTTTTTCAGGATTGTTGAACACATTGAACAAAATATAATGCAATGCTTCGTGCTCTCCCGCAATGGTCTGGTGCTCCATGCCCAGCGGCACATAAACCAGATTGCCTGGCTTCACTTTAAAAGTTTCATTACCAACCTTGACGATCCCATTGCCCGAAGTGATATAAAAAATCTGCTCCTTCTGATCGTGGTGATGCGGCGGACCCACCAATCCCGCCCGCCAGGTATTCAAAGCCACCTCGGTTAATTCCGCTTCGGTTCGATCAATCAGGACGATCATTTCGTTCAAGTCGGCAACGTTTAGTTTCTGACCTTCGTTGTAATAGCGATGAATCATTTTCGGTTACGCTCCTATGTTTATTTGATATCACAAGCTAAAATCCCAGAGACCAAAAAACAAAAACCAAATAAATCTCAATATTCAATTTCCTAATTTTCAAACATCAGTTCGCTATCGGTTTGGATATTGAGTTTTGAGATTTGAAAATTATTTGTGATTTGTTGTTTGTGCACTGCTAATTCAGAAATTTAAATAATTTTTTCACTAACCGCATCCCACTCGACCTTACGTCCCTCCAGATACGCCTTTGTTGCCATCAAACAGGTGATGGCATCTTCAAAAGCGTGATCGATAGAGCAGCTCGGCGTTCCGCCATTGCGGATGCAATCCAGCCACTCTTTGACGTGCAGATAGGTCACGTCAATTTTTTTGCCGCCCTGGTAGGTATAAACCAATCCCTGGCTGGCATAGTAACGCTCGGATGCTGATGTTATCGCATCAAGGCTGCCAGGCTTTAAGCCAGGTCGATAAGAAAGAAATGGCTGCGAAGGCTGAATCATTCCACTATCAATTTTCTGCTTGAACCGTTTGGAATGCCTGTCCGCCATCACGTTGATATCCATGCTGAGCTTCATCCAGGCGTCGCTGCCGAAGATCTCTTTCGTCTTGGCGCCAGATTGATATTCGCCAGTGCTGCTGCTGGCAAGCGTGGCATCGTAGGTCAATAGCAGCTCTCGATTGGGGTATTCAAAAATTGCCTGGAACACATCGGGCGTATTGCGGTCATCCTTCCAGTAAAAGATTCCACCTGATGCAACAACTGATTTTGGAATGCCGAGATTGAATATTTGATTGATGGCATCGTACTCGTGCGAAAACATGTGCGCCGGCAGACCGCCACTATACTCGAAAAATTTCTGCCAGCCGAAAAAACGACTGGGTGAAAATGGCTGCTGAGGAGCTTTCCCCAGCCACTGCTGCCAATCCACGTCGCTGGGATTAACATTTCGATTCAGATGTCGCAGCCAGGCGCCTGCGGGCGTGTTGCGATTGGTGTGGGTTTTGATGAGCGTAATATTTCCGAGGACATTTTTTTCGATAATTTTTCTGGCGACATGATAGGCATTTTGCTGCCGATTTTGATGTCCATATTGAAAGACGACCCGGCTCGCTCTGATCGCATCTCGCACCTGATATGCCTCTTCGATGGTTCGGGTGAGACACTTTTCGCAATAAATGTGCTTACCCGCTTTCGCTGCATCGATGACAATTTGCTCATGCCAGTGATCAGGCGTGGCGATAATCACTGCATTGATATCTTTGCTTTCCAACATCTCCTGATAGTGACGAAATCTTTGCGCTTTATTTTTGCGAGCCGACTTTTTGGAATACTGATTGAATTGGGACAAGGCAATGCCCGTTTCAGCCGCCACATCGTACACATCACAGACACCCGCCAGAGTGATGTTCAAATCAGCGCAATTGTTGCTACCATCCTTTTCATCATGTTCTGAGAATCCCAGTGAATCCAAAATATTTTTACCACGGCTGCCAACCCCGATGATGCCGAGATGTATCGAGTCACCCGGTTGTTCTGATAATCCAATGTTAGAATTCTCAAATTCTTCCAGGTCGAGATCAATATCCGCAAAAATATTATATTGTTGGGATCGATCATGGGATCGCTTCGCCAGATAGCCGGCAATGAAGACACCGAACACGGGTATTGTCGCCAACCCTTTGAGAAAATCTCTTCTCCCTGCTTTGGGTGTTTTTATTAATTGTTTTTCTTCTCCGCTCATTGTATCACCTTTCGTTGTTTTCTGAGCAAAATAAATCGATCAACGCCGATGATATGTCCCGAATTGAACAGGAATAGCACGACAAGCGCAGTCATTTCGATTAAATTTTTATCCACAAATAAATAATTAACCTCCTGAGGTGCCGAATAACTAAAGCCGATCAGTGGCGGCCAGCAGAGGTAATAGAGAAATAAAAGCACCGCACCTGATAAACACGCCGTACGAGTGAAAAAGCCTGCGATAAGACCAATGCCAATAAAAATCTGACCCCAGATATTGAGAATATCCACGATGTTCAAAATGGCTGGTGTGGCTGCCATCCACTTGAATATTCCGGCAAAAATCCACTGGGATTCATTTAGAAAAGCCGAGGATGTCCAATACGGATTTAACAGCTTGCTTATCCCTTCATTTAAAAAATGCCAGCCGATTAGAATGCGCAACACAACCAGCGACGTAAGCTGGAATGTGCTATAGGATTGAGAATTTAAATTATATTTTACCATTTATGACCCTTCAGTTCATTTTATTCAAAACATCTCAGATGCTTTCAGCAGTGTTTCCTGGACACGTAGATCATGCTCCCATGAAAAGACCGATTCTTTTTCACCCCAAATCATCTGAGCAAAATCGATTAATTGTTCGTCGTATCGACCAGTCATGGCTGGTAGCTCGACAGATTGCCGGCCCTTTGGAAAATTGTCAACAGGATCGCTCAATGTCATGCGAAGCTGAGGCGGCTCCAGCGGCTTGATCTCAATTGTACCTTTTTCAGCGCAGACGACAAACTGTCGCCGCTCCTCTCCGTCCACTTCAATCAACGAACTTTTGACCGTTGCGATTGTTTTCGGATATTCGAAAATCGCCACTTCATTATCGAACAGTTCATCTTGCTCGGGAAAAGTCTGGCGGCGATAGCTCGTCACTTTTTCAGGCATTCCACATAAGGCAATTGCTATATCGATCAAATGGCAGCCCAGCAGCAGCATCCCCCCGCCATAGGTTTTTGCCAGCTCAGGTCGTCGCTTCGGATTTATCGCCTTGCTGATTACGGCATCGATTTCAAATATTTGCCCCAGCCAGCCTTCATGCACAGCATTCAGACAAAATTGAAAAGCAGGGTGATAACGAAACATATAGCCCATCTGAATGGCCAATTCTTTTTTACCAGCCTCTTCAAAAAGCTGCTTTAATGCAAGCAAAGATTTTCCTGGCGGTTTATCCACATGGACGTGCAAGCCTTGTTCGATACAGCGCAATGCCGTCGGCACGAGTTCATCCAATTCCGTTTCAATGAGAACGGCTTTTAATCCAGGTGTATTTAAAAGCTGCTCTTTAGTCAGCCATGTTAAATTTTGGTAGGATGTTTTGCTTTGCGCTGTTTGTTTTCGTGCCTTATCATTTTCTACAATTCCAGCGACTTTGAAAATATCACTCCGCCTTTGAAGCGTCTCCATCTTTTCCTCTGCATGGGGATGGGCAGTGCCAATCTGGCCAATTTTGATTCTGGTTCGTTTGAAAAAACTCTCCATGAATGGATTTGCCGATGCAAGCCCGAAGATCGCTTTGCTGCTTTGCTGGGTAAATTGGCGTCGTGATAAGGATTTCATAAATTACTCGTTCAATTTTGCATTTGAAAAATGAAAAACAAAAAGATTTTTTTTCCACTCAGTTGGAGCCTTTTTCAACAGAGTTGTTTTTTTGTATCAACTTTCTCACATTTTCTGAGAATAATCTTTTTCGATCTCCCTTGTCGAGTTCAATTGTTTCTATCGCTTTTAATGTATTTTGAATTTGCCCAAGACCATGGTCCGGTCCAAACGGCATATCCGTCGCAAACATCACGTTATCAATTCCAAAAAAATGCAGGGCAGATTCAATGGCTCTTTTTGAGCCGAAGCTGGCAGTATCGGTGTAAAACCGTTTCAAAGCCTCTATGGGTTGTTCTTTTAATACTGTTTGAACCAGATTTTTATATTCATCAGATGTTCGATTGCCCATTACATCCAATCCATATTTCAAGCGCCCCTCTGCTGCAGGAATAATAGCGCCGGCATGATGGGCAATAATTTTTAGCTTGGGGAATTTATCGAAAATTCCTGCAAAGACCAGTCTCGTCATGGCAACACTGGTTTCATACAGCCAACCCAGCACCCACCAGATTTCGTATTTTGAAAACTGTTCAGTTTGATAGTCCGCATGATTCACCCCCCTAACAGGATGCAGCCAGATCGGCAAATCGAGCTCTGCCATCAGGCTGAACAATGGCAAGTATTCAGGCAGGTCGATTGGTTTTCCATTCACGTTTGAAAAAATCTGGACACCACAAGCGCCCAGCTCTTTTATGGCTCTTTCAGCTTCGTTCAATGCAGCCGATAAATTGTTCATCGGCGACGACGCCACAAATCCAACAAATCGGTCAGGATATTTTGTCACAATTTCAGCCAGACCATCATTGGCGATTTTGGCTAATTCAGGCGCATTTTTTGAATCTGCCAGATATTCTATCGGTGGCAATACCAGACTAAGAATCTGCCGATAGTCTGGGAACTGATTCATCAATGAGAGGCGTTTTGCTGCATCGACCATTACAGGGATGGATCGAGAGCGGTCGAGCATGTGCATGGGCGCAGCAGAAATTTGTTTTACCTTTTTGAAATAGTCTATTGGCAGCCAGTGGCAAAAGATGTCGATGATTTCTTGATCGTTCATTTCTTTTTTGTGCTTTGAAAAAACATGAAAATCCTTTTTTTTCACCAACGGATTCAAGAACCCATCCGATTAAGCTGTTTAATATCAGATGGGTTCATCTATCCTTTTGGGGATTACTTTTGTTACAAATATCCGATATCCTGCAATGCTCTTCGTATTCGCTCAATTTGATCTTCGTGGAGTGGGCGAATCGGTCGTCGAAAAACAGGGCTGGAAAATTTACCCATCATCCAAAGAGCGACTTTCATTCGTTGATGGGCACTGCAACCAGGCTCGCCGAAATTGTAAATCAATCGGGCTAATGGGGCGACAGTTTTTTGGGCTTGCTTGGCGGCTTTTAAATCACCTGCCACACACGCATCGACCAGCTTGATCATCAATTCCGGCGCAAATCCTGCAAAGCCAATCAATGCGCCATCGCCTGCCTCCAGCAAAGTGGGCAGAAGATACTCGTCATGGCAGGTAATGATTGAGACATTCGGCGCTGCGGCTTTGAGCTGTTCGTAATCGTACAGCCATCTAGCCATATCCCGTGTGCCCATCTTGATCGCCACGACTCTGGGATGCTTGACCATTTCCAGCATCTCTGCCGGCGAATAACCCACTTTTGTCCAGGCG
>DSAU01000033.1:0-5000 GCA_011046315.1 bacterium | reverse complement strand
ATTAACCTTGCAACATACGAGTAACTCGCCAGTTCATTATGCAAAAGGCACGCCGTCATCCGCCAAATGGCAGACTCCGACTGCTTGTAAGCATATGGTTTCAGGTACTATTTCACTCCGGTTCCCCGGTACTTTTCACCTTTCCCTCACGGTACTAGTTCACTATCGGTCACAAGAGAGTATTTAGCCTTGGGTGATGGTCCACCCAGATTCCCACGGGATTCCACGTGTCCCGCAGTACTTGGGAGCAAAGAAAGAAGTCATCATATTTTTCGTCTACGGGGCTATCACCTTCTTTGGCTGATCTTTCCAGAGACATTCGACTAAATAGATGATTTGTAACTTCTTGGTAAAACTGTGTTTTTACCGCTCTTCGTCCCGCAACCCCCACTTTACAACGTACACAGACTTATACATAAAGTAGGTTTGGGCTGTTTCCCTTTCGCTCGCCGCTACTGAGGAAATCGCTATTGCTTTCTTTTCCTGAGGGTACTTAGATGTTTCAGTTCCCCCCGTTAGCTCCTTACTGCCTATATATTCAGCAGCAGGTGTCCGTCCATTACGACGGACGGGTTGCCCCATTCGGAAATCCCCGGATCTCAGGTTGTTTGCACCTATCCGAGGCTTATCGCAGCTTACCACGTCCTTCATCGCCTTCTTGTGCCAAGGCATCCACCATATGCCCTTTGTAGCTTACCAAAAGCCTCACATGGACAGCAGATGATTAGTAGCTCCTAAAATTAATTGCAACTAACCCGCTAACCATTGTTTAAATTATTTTTCTCAAATTGTCAAAGAACCATGTAACCTTTGTGGAGCTGATCGGAATCGAACCGACGACCTCCGCCTTGCAAGGGCGGCGCTCTCCCAGCTGAGCTACAGCCCCCGATAACAGGGCTTTTTTGTGGGCCTAACTGGAGTTGAACCAGTGACCTCACGCTTATCAGGCGTGCGCTCTAACCGCAGCTGAGCTATAGGCCCAACTCATGTTTTTTTATTGAAAAGACCTCGTTCGTATCAGTCCCGCTTGGAGCGGGATGAGGTATTTACCCAGTAAGGCAAACTTTAAAAAACCTCAGCCAGATAATCTGAGGTCTTAAATATAAAGTAAAAAACGTGCATGGCCTGCAAAGTAAGGCCATCTTTGGAGATAATTCTCCATAGAAAGGAGGTGATCCAGCCGCACCTTCCGATACGGCTACCTTGTTACGACTTCGCCCCAGTCATCGATCTCACCTTCGACGGCTCCCTTCCGCCAGCTGGCGGATTAGGCCACCGGCTTCGGGTGCTACCGACTTCCATGGCGTGACGGGCGGTGTGTACAAGGCCCGGGAACGTATTCACCGCGGCATGCTGATCCGCGATTACTAGCGATTCCGACTTCATGCAGTCGAGTTGCAGACTGCAATCCGAACTGAGACAGGTTTTGAGGGATTTGCTCCACCTCACAGTATTGCTTCCCGCTGTACCTGCCATTGTAGCACGTGTGTAGCCCTGGACGTAAGGGCCATGAGGACTTGACGTCATCCCCACCTTCCTCCCCGTTATCCGGGGCAGTCTCCTTAGAGTTCCCAGCTTAACCTGATGGCAACTAAGGACAAGGGTTGCGCTCGTTGCGGGACTTAACCCAACACCTCACGGCACGAGCTGACGACAGCCATGCAGCACCTCTACAGACGTCCCAAAGGAGGTTCGCCTTTCAGCGAATTTCGTCTGCACTTCAAGCCCAGGTAAGGTTCTTCGCGTTGCATCGAATTAAACCACATGCTCCACCGCTTGTGCGGGCCCCCGTCAATTCCTTTGAGTTTCAACCTTGCGATCGTACTCCCCAGGCGGGGCACTTAATGCGTTTGCTTCGGCACTGATCTGCTAAATCACAAACCAACACCTAGTGCCCATCGTTTACAGCGTGGACTACCAGGGTATCTAATCCTGTTTGCTCCCCACGCTTTCGCGCCTCAGCGTCAGTTGCGGGCCAGGAAGCCGCCTTCGCTACCGGTGTTCTTCCTGATATCTACGCATTTCACCGCTACACCAGGAATTCCACTTCCCTCTACCGCACTCAAGAATAACAGTTTCAAAAGCAGGCCATGAGTTAAGCCCATGGTTTTCACTTCTGACTTACTATCCCGCCTACGCGCCCTTTACGCCCAATGATTCCGGACAACGCTAGCCCCCCCCGTATTACCGCGGCTGCTGGCACGGAGTTAGCCGGGGCTTTCTCTAAAGGTACCGTCATACTCTGATCTTATTCAAACCAGAGCCGTTCTTCCCTCTTAACAGGACTTTACACTCCTTAGAGCTTCATCATCCACGCGGCGTTGCTGCGTCAGGCTTTCGCCCATTGCGCAATATTCCTCACTGCTGCCTCCCGTAGGAGTCTGGGCCGTATCTCAGTCCCAGTGTGGCCGTTCACCCTCTCAGGCCGGCTACCCATCGTCGCCTTGGTGAGCCGTTACCTCACCAACTAACTAATGGGGCGCAGGTCCATCCTATGGTGCTATCCCGACAAGTCGGGACAGCTTTGATCAAAATAACATGCGATATTTTGATATTATCAGGTATTAGCTTTGCGTTAGCAAAGTTATCCCTGTCCAGAGGGCAGGTTACCTACGTGTTACTCACCCGTTCGCCAGTATACTCAGAATTCCGAAGATTTCCTTTCCCCTTGACTTGCATGTGTTAAGCACGCCGCCAGCGTTCGTCCTGAGCCAGGATCAAACTCTTCGTTGTAAGTTTATTTCTTTCATTTGTATTCAAACAAAAAAAACCCTACTTATTGACAAAGGCTCATGCACGTTTTTACTTTTTCCAAAGAACTAATTTACGTTTCTGCAAAGATGAATATACAATTTTTTATTTTTAAAGTCAAGAGAAAATTTATTTTTTTTTATATTTTTTTTCTCAAGACCACCGCTGAACCCATTTTTTCAGCGCCTTATAATATAACATTTTTTTTGAATTAGTCAAGCTTTATTTTTATTTTTTTTATGTCAGCTTAATTATTGATAATTAATGACTAACAAATTTTTATTCGATGATATCTTTTTTTACCGGCACGCAAAATCAGCTGAGGCTGAGGTAAAAAGGACAAGTCGATTACTGTTTCAATCGAGTCAATACGGTCTTCATTCAAATAACAGCCACCCTGTTGAATCAACCGGCGAGCTTCACTTTTTGACGATACCAACTTAACCCGTGAAAGCAGATCAACAATCAGAATTCCTTTTTCCAGCTCGGACTTTGCTATTTCCGTAGCGGGGATGCCTTGAAAATCATTATGCCCCCCCCCGAAAACGGAGCGAGACGCCTCTTCTGCTTTTTTTGCTTCCGTCTCTCCATGGGTAATCCTGGTGGCTTCGTAAGCTAACACCTGCTTGGCTTTCCGCAATTCTGACCCCGTCAACGATCCGAGCTGTTTTACGTCGGACATGGGTAAAAATGTAAAAAATGCCAGAAATTTTTCCACATCCTGGTCATCCACATTAATCCAGTACTGATAAAACTCATAAGGCGTTGTTTTTTTTGCATCCAGCCACAACGCACCTTTGGCAGTTTTCCCCATTTTTTGACCGGACGCCGTTTCCAGCAGTGGGAAAGTGATACCATACGCCTGTTTTCCGCAAATCCGGCGGATCAGATCGATTCCGGCGACGATATTTCCCCATTGATCATCCCCACCCATTTGCAGAATGCAGCCATATTGCTGAAATAACATCAAAAAATCATAAGCTTGAAGAATCTGATAGTTAAACTCCAGAAAGGTCAATCCGGTTTCCATTCTGATCTTATATGATTCTGCCGCCAGCATTCGATTGACGCTAAAATGGCAGCCAATTTCCCGTAAAAAATCCACATATTTTAGGTCGAGCAACCAGTCGCCATTAAAAACGACCTGAGCCTTGCCCTGTTCAAAATTGAGGTAACGATTTAATTGTTTTACAATTTTTTCCCCATTGGCTATGATTTGTTCTGCCTGCAGCATTTTTCGCATATCGGTTTTACCGCTGGGATCCCCCACCATTGCCGTGCCATTTCCAAGGATGACGACCGGTCGATGACCGTGACGCTGCATGTGCATCAGCGCCATTATCGGCATAAGACTACCAGCGTGCAGACTTTCGGCAGTCGGATCAAAGCCGATATAATGAACAACCCGCTGCTCGTTTAAAATCGATGGTAACTTTTCTTCATCAGTCAGTTGCTGAATAAAACCACGCTCTTTGAGTACATTGTAAACATTTCCCGTTTCCAAATTCTTTTCCTCATTCAATTGTTACATTTTAAACTTTGTTTTTTGCTTAAATTCACGTTCCATTATTCGCTGTTCATCGCGACGGGCGATATCTTTTCTTCGATCTACCGTGGATTTTCCACGCGCCAAACCCAGTTCAAGTTTAACCCGCCCGTTTTTAAGATAAATTTTCAACGGCACCAGCGTCATCCCTTTTTCAACAACCTTGCCGGTCAATCGTTTTATCTCCTGTCGATGCAACAACAGCTTGCGTTCTCTTTCCGGGTCATGGTTGTAGATGTTTCCCTGCTCATAGGGACTGATATGCATCTTAATCAAAAAAACCTCACCCTCGCGAATCACAGCGTAGCTATCTTTGATATTAACCCTGCCCATTCGAAGCGCTTTGACCTCGGTTCCCTGAAGAACGATTCCAGCCTCTATATTCTCGATGATCTCATACAGAAACCGTGCTTTTTTATTAACAACCAGCGTTTTCATTGTGGATTGTCCCTTCTATCATACATGCTAACCAATAGTACATAAAAAATTGTGGGTTCAAAAATACAATTTTTCAAAATAAAAGTCAAGAGTAAAACAAATTGCTTGACTTTTTTTATTAGAATCATTAAATTAGTTCCCAAGCCGAAGTGGTGAAACTGGCAGACGCGCACGGTTCAGGGCCGTGTGGGCTTACGCCCGTGTGGGTTCGAATCCCACCTTCGGCACAATTTTCCATTAAAGAAAGGCAATCGCAATTGCCTTT
>DSAU01000071.1 GCA_011046315.1 bacterium | reverse complement strand
GTCCGGTAGCAAGTATTTTATCTATTAGCTTTTCTATAAAAAGTAATGACTACATTACTGTAAACAGTGGACAAATCTGATGACTAAATTAATAAAATAAAAGGTATCAAATCGCATCGTTTTGGGAATTTCAATTATTAATAAAAGAAGGTAACAAAAATGAAGATATTAAATTACACCGTTTATTTTGAACCATTGGAGGAGGGCGGTTACCAGGTTGTTGTTCCAGCATTACCAGGAATTGTTACTTATGGAGAAACTCTTAATGAAGCCAGGGAAATGGCTGTTGATGCCATTAAATGCCATTGTGAAGGGCTGATTAAAGATGGAGAACCCGTACCCGAAGAAAAAATTACTGAAAGAGAGCCTATCAAAGAAAAACTATCTATTGAAATCGAGTATGCATGAGCTCGAAGTTACCTATTCTCAAAGCGAACCAGGTTATTCGAGCTCTTGAAAGAGGTGGATTTTTTATCCATCATCAAAAAGGGAGCCACGTCCAAATGAAGCATCCTGAAAAACCTGAACTCAGGATAACTATCCCCAGACATAGCAAAGACCTTCCCAAGCCAATCATTCGCAGTATCATAAGACAGGCTGATCTATCAATTGAAGATTTTTTGAAATTACTCTAATATTAAATAAAGTCGTTTCTAAAGAGCGAGGAGTAGGAGCTCGATAGTGAAGAAAGGGTAAAAACTTTTAATAGCGGTAATAATAAGGGTAATTAAAAATAGCGTACCTCATTAATAATCCGCCCACAAAATTCGTAAATCTAAAATCTAAAATAGTAAATCAAGATGGTGGTAATGAAAATAGCAACCAGAAAAATGATGGTTAATCCTGCTAATAATAGGAAAGCTTTTGATTGTTTTATGGCGATGTTTCTCCCTTTTTCGTTTTTATTTATTTGACAAAAAGGAATGAATTTAGAAGAACAAAGACCCATTTCTGCAATTTATATTCTTGAAAATTCTGATAAGAAAGAAATTGAAGAAAGATTTGGAAAAGGAATTTTTTCAAGTGACCAAATAAACTTATGTCGTGATTACTCTGGAGAATTATTTTACACACTTAGATTAGATGAAAATGTTGTGAGTTCAAGTAATAAGTGCAACATAGAAGTAGCCGGTGAATTCTTAATTTTAAATATTCATTTTCCCCAAAAGCCCTCTCACACAAAGCTGGGGGGATTTTGGGGAAAATGAATTTGATTGATTCTTATTAAGTTAAAGGGTTGCACTTGTTACTTGAATCCACCGTTCAATTATCAGAAGAAACATTGAATAATTTTGAAAAATTATTTGAAAGAATTAATTCAACTTTGAAAAAGATAAATTGAAAGAAGTTTTTAAAAGATTATAGAATGAACGATCAAACGCTGTCCAAAATATTTATTCAGTCTCTTCCATCTCAACTTTCGCCAATACATTGGAATATAAAAAAAATCAGCAACAAAAAAATGCCACGACACCTTTGCAACAAAGCAAAACTTATGCTATTCATACCATTGAATCTCATGATGATATTCAATGCTATAGCACAAAACCAACAAAAAATCGAGGACAACCAGCAGGGGACGTTTCAGCTCAAAAACGACACTTAAAAATCCCCTTCATTTCATCTCACCCCCCCAATACCATCCTCACTGTCCAGCCCATGAATATCAACCCATTTTTCATTTTGAAAAAATATTTTTCAAAAAAGAAAAACTCCCTCTCAAAAACTCACTCTGATCGAACTTTAATACCCCTAAGCTGCTGTTTTTACAAATCTCGATTTTTTTTCTCGTAAACAGGAATAATATTTGTATCTTCGCCGCCATCATTCCCACTTTATCTTTCCAAACACATTTAAGGAGGAATTATGAGAATTCGATTTTTCATCGTATCTGTTCTCATTATTTTCGTTTTTCTCATCGCTTGTGAAAAGTTCAACCAGCCCACTGGCATTCAGGAACAACAACCGATCAGCCTGGCAAAACAGACTGCTGAGGCAATTCCTGGTCAATATATCGTTGTGTTCAAGGATGATGTGACGGATGTTCCGGGCATCGTTCCGCAGGTTGCCCAGGAGCATGGTGCAGTGGTGGAACATGTCTATCAATTTGCGTTGAAGGGATTTTCAGCAACCATGTCGGCTGCAGCCGCTGAAAATCTGTCAAAGGACGTTCGGGTGAAATACATTGAACCGAATTACCGCGTCGCTGTTGGTCCGCCTCCGGGAGTTGGACCGGGTCCGAGCGGTCAAACTGTTCCCTGGGGCGTGACTCGAGTTGGTGGTCCAAAAGACGGGACGGGAAAAACCGCCTGGGTCATTGATACTGGCATCGATCTGGACCATCCCGATCTGAATGTGGATGTCACTCGCAGCGCCAATTTTGTCACTCGCGGCAAGAATTCGCCTGATGATGGTAACGGACATGGCACCCACGTGGCTGGAACCATCGGCGCTATCGATAATGACATCGATGTCGTTGGTGTGGCAGCCAATGCAACTCTGGTTGCGGTGCGAGTATTGGATAATGGTGGCTCTGGTTCTTATTCATGGGTGATCGCAGGGGTGGATTATGTTGCTCAGAATGCGGCAGCAGGGGATGTCGCCAATATGAGTCTCGGCGGACCGCCTTCGGATGCTCTGGATGACGCCGTTAGAAACGCTGCGGATCAAGGTGTGTTTTTCTCATTGGCGGCAGGAAACGACGGCGATGATGCCAATAACTACTCCCCTGCCCGGGTGGAATATAATCGGGTCTATACGATTTCAGCCATCAACAATGAGGATTATTTTGCATCGTGGAGCAACTGGGGAAATCCCCCGATCGAATTTGCAGCGCCCGGGGTAAGTATCTTATCAACGGCAAAAGGCGGCGGCACAACCACAATGAGCGGCACCTCGATGGCAGCCCCGCATGTGGCTGGAATTCTATTATTGCAGAAACCAAACAGTGATGGAACAGCCATCGATGATCCGGATGGAAATCCTGATCCGATTGCTCACTTTTAATCTCTGAACACAAAAACAGCTGCAGCGAAATTTAATCCTCATTATATAACCGTCAATTATAACAAAGTGGGAATGTAATCTTTTCGCTGCAGCTTTTTTATTTACCGTTGAATCCCGTACTCTTTCATCTTGCGCCACAAGGTGGTGCGTCCGATATCTAAAATTTGCGCCACCCTGTCGTAATCCCAACCGTTAGCGAGAAGAGTGGCCTGAATAACCTCTTTTTCAATGTCTTTTAGGGTCATCTGTCGGTTGATATTTTCGCTAACGACGCCAGGCACGAATAGCTGGCGAACCGTATCCGGCAGATCATCAGAATGAACCATATTGCCGATTGCCAACGCGACAGCCCTTTCAATGACGTTTTCCAGTTCCCGAACATTTCCAGGCCAGTAATTTTTTAACAACAATTGCCGCGCATCAGCAGTGATTCCCTTGAGCTGCTTTTTCATCTTGTCTGAATACTTACCCAGAAAATATTGCGCCAGCGGAAGGATATCTTCCTTTCGCTCCCGAAGCGGTGGGATGTCAATATTAACGACATTTAGCCGATAAAACAGATCCTGTCGGAATTTATTTTGCTTCACCAGTTGCGCCAGCTTTTGATTGGTTGCAGCGATCAATCGAACATCGGTGTAAAGGGTTTCGTTGCTTCCGACCCGTTTGATTTCACCTTCTTGAAGCACCCGCAATAATTTTACCTGAAGGGCTGAGGTGGTATCACCAATTTCGTCAAGAAAGATTGTTCCATGGTCAGCCTCTTCGAACAATCCCTTTTTGCTGTAGCTGGCGCCGGTAAACGCTCCTTTTTCATGACCGAACAGTTCGCTCTCCAACAACGTCTCCGGCAGGGCGCTGCAATTCACTACAATAAAAGGTTTGTCGCGCCGGGGGCTGTTTTGATGAATTGCCCGGGCAATTAATTCTTTGCCGGTTCCGCTCTCGCCTTGAATTAAAACGGTGATTTCGGTCTGAGAAATACGGGCGATCAGCTCCAAAATCTGTTCCATTGCCCGGCTTTTACCGACAATTTCGCCGAAGCGATACAGGTCTTTTGAATAAAACCAGGAAAAAAATATTTTTAGCTCGGCGTCGATCAGTTTTCGGATATCAGCTTGTACTGACTGCTGCGAAGCTGATTCTTGAAAATCAGTAATCGAATAAGTGTACAAATTATAAATTCGATTAACAACACTTTCAGCTTTAATCGTCGAGTCCAGGTTAATAATTAACAGCGGTTGATTTTTTCGTTGCTGCATCAACTTTCTAATATTGTTTGCCGAAAAATATTGGCTGACGTCCTGATTTAATCTAAATATCACCTGGCATTGAAGCATGGAGTCGAACAAAAGTTGCTCAGGTATAATTTTAAAATTTGAACGATTTAAGGAAGAAGGGGTGGCGGAAAATCCCAGAAACTGATGTTGATTGTTTGTTTGCAGCGTTGACAAAATTTTTTCGAATGATTCATTGTTGCCGATTGCCAAAATTTTTTGTTGCTTGGCTGCGCCAAATATTTTTCGAATCAGCGCTTGAATTTGCTGTCCGATATAAGAGTAGTCAACTGAAAACATGTTCTGTTTAATTTTTCCCTGCAGGCGCAGAGCGTCTTGAAAAAGACGGTTGATCACAGCGCCGGCAAGCCGATGGTCATTGGCAAGTTTTAGGCTTTTTTGGGCTTGTATCAAAAAATCATGGTGTAAATCCGGAAAAAAAGATTCAATGCCGAGCGACAATTGGAAAAAGTGTTTTACCGCATCGGGTCCTTCAAGAATGTGAAAAGCCGATTGGGCTTTGCTGGTCAATTTTAAAAGGTTAGTGAAAAATGCCTGAAATTTTTCGATTAGTTCGTCATGGTGATCGGTGACCGCGATGATCTCTTTAGAAAAACTGGAATTGACGAAAAGAAATTCAGCAGCAGGATCATCCTCAACATTCGATTTGACAAAATCGTAAAACACACTATAGTCAGAATCACAGCGATCCCACAATTCTGCAACGACGTTATGTTTATGTACACCAAAAGCAATAAGTTGCATGATCTTTAACTCATAGTATAAATTTTATCACAACCAAGAAATGTTATTTGATCAAACTACCCTGATCTGACTTTACTCTGAAAACAGGTTTCGACTATTATAATTGCAAGATTGAGACGCTAAATAAATGAATGTAAATTTGAAATAAAAAGATTGAAAATAATGAATGAAATTATTATCCAAACAAAACCAGCAATTGATAAAACAGATGCACGTGTTCCCTGCCAACCCTTTGCATTGCGCAAAATAATAAACGCACAATAAATAATCCAGCTAATAAACACCGAAATTAATTTGGGGTCACCAGCCCAGTCTGCCCCCCAGATTCTGGTCGCCATGATAACTCCCAAAATCATACCCAGTGAAATAAAAGATGTACCGATGATAATTGCCAGATTGCTCATGCGATCTAATAGTTCGAGCGAAGGCAGTCTGGAAAAGAAAAAGCCCAGTTGTTTTTTATGGATTTCATGTGAAAGCAAAATGTACATCAAACTCGAAATAAAGGCAATCGCATAGGCAGTGTAGGAGAGCAGAATCGTTATAACATGCGCTTGATAGTACGAAAAATGCTGAAGTATCTCGGCAGGAGGTTTATCCAAATCGATATAAATGTTCGAAATGAAATGTATCAACCAGGCAATCAGGATAATGATCAAGCCTAAAGCGAAATCCCGAATTATCCTTTCGATGACAAAATACAGCAGGGCAAAGATAAAAGCCAGCACCGTCATGACCTCAAATACTGCACTCAAGGGCAGCCGGTTTAATTGGTCGTATAATAGAACCAGATAAAACAGGTGAAACAGAATGGTTATTAATAATCCAGCAGGCAGAAATTTCGTTATTTTGGCGCTTTGACGGATGAAATAATATAAATAAAGTAGCGCCAGTAACGAATACAAACCAAACAATGTCCACTGAAAAAAAGCGATATTCATCATACATTTCCTTAAATTGAACACTTCAATTAAAGAGACTGTTGTTGGAAAACTTTTAAATGTTATGCGGTCGAAGCTGTACGTTTCAGTGTCTAAAATAATTAATTTTGTTTCAAATGTCAATGAAAAAGGTTAACTCCGGTTGAGAATTTCATAGTGAATGGGGTCAAAATCAGTGCAGGTATTGTTCAAAAACATAAAAAATTTAATTT
>DSAU01000076.1 GCA_011046315.1 bacterium | reverse complement strand
TTCCATGTCGATAATATAAGGAATTTATAAATGGAATGCAAGTACTTTCTGAAAAAATCAGTATGATTGTGCTATTTTATTTTACCAATAACTGAGGGATTACATCTTCGATTATTTTAACAAAACAAAATATGTTTTTACAGTTCCTGGTTCCTGTTGCGTCCAGATTTTAAAACCGAGCTTTTTTGCTCTATCAATTAAGGGCGCCGGCACAAAAGAATTGATCAATTCCAATATTTGTTTTTCTCTCAATTCTTTAAGTTCTTTTAAAACAAATGACACCGGTTCTTCTCCTCTGTCAAGCATCGGACGCGCATCCACTGTTTTCACGATTTTGCTTTCATCAAACCATGCAGGTTTCGATTCTGAGACGTCTTCGCTTGCCTCTTGCGAATCAAAATATTCACCGATTCCAACCGCACTTCTCAACCGATTGATCACATCACCCAGTGGTACCTCTCCAATTTTCGCTGCTTGACGTAACGTGGTAATTTTAGCGATAGTTTTGCGCAGCACCGGATTTTTCAATTTTTTGAACGTCGGCGTGATTTCAATCAGTGTCTCCTCCAGTTCGGGATAGGAATCCAATAGTTGGCTAATTTTGGTTTCCGGAGTAATTTGGGCTTTTTCCTTTTTGGCGTACATTTTTTTTCCTTTCAGAAAAATTTTCTTTATTTAAAATTGAAAATCACCAAAGCCACTGAAAATAAAACGTTATTCAATAAAATTCTTCTTTCCTCATTTGAATTTTCAGTGGCTTTCAGTGTTTTTCATTGTTAAAAAAATATCACTTCGAATAATCCAGCAACCGCTGTTCACCTTCCAACTGTCGTTTTTCGGTCAAATCTTGAGAGACTTCCAGCGTTCCCAGATATTCACCGTTTTCGTTGCGCATCGCAAAATATTCGATCATGATGAATTTGCCATCCATCTGAATCCAGAACGCGGAGCGATCCTGTTTACCGGATTTAAAATCATCCAAAATACGTTCGACAACATTCAAACTGGACGGCGGATGACACTTTTGCACATCCCTGCCGAGAATGGCACGATTGCGCGAGAAGATGCGCTCCTTTCCCTGCGTGAAAAACCGAACCTTGTCGTCTTTGTCAACAAAAGTCAGATCAAAAGGGATTGTATTTAAAATATTCGTCAGCTCTTCCACAGTGAAACTGCCGCTTGGTAACTGGATTTTGCCCTCCGCTGGCGTTGCTGCTGTTTCGTCAATGACATTTTCTGGTTTCCATTCCACATCAGGATCGTAAAGACAAAATCCGATTTCGATGCTCTGGTTATAAATTTCGTGCCATTCCTGGTCGGTCAGAGTGTCCAGTGTCATTGGGAATAAAATTTCTTCCTCTTTACCGATCATCTCTTCAACCGCTTTTGAAGCCGGTTTTAAAACCATTTCCACGACCGTGTTCGCTTCATCGACAGACATGGTTTTCGATTCTCCCAGCGCCTCAAACGCCGCTTTTAACAGTTCACGCGCTTCATCATGCTTGCCCCACATAACCTGCGGTGGGCCTGTAATGCCATGCTTTTCCAGGAATGGAAACAGCAGATTTTCCTTGCGCAAATAGTGCTTTTCCACATCCGACAATGCATTAAAATGGCGCTGGATTTCAAAAAACAACTCCGGTATTTCTTCATCGGACTTTAGCCCTTCCGCCTGATCATATAACGTCGTCAGCTCATCCACTTCCCGCATCAACGCTCGATTTTCCTCTTTAAATGTATGAACCGGATGCCCTGCCGGCGCAGTACGGGCGCCACTGAGATCGATGGCGCCATCCAGGGCGGCGGTATGAATATCACAAAGCTTAAGTACTTCTTCCTGTGGTAATCCCTCAGCGATTAATTCCTGCTCCACTGCCACCACATCGTTATAAGGCACCTGGCCCATCAGCCGAATCAATTGCTTGCGTACACTCTCGGGCGCCTCCCCTTTGTGAAGCTGCAGGATCATGTGCTTTAAAAGCTGTTTTCTTTTCTCAGCGTTGTTAATTAATTCACTCATATTTTCTACCCTCATGTTTATATATTGACAAATTTAGTATTTTAAAATAATAAAAACATTGATAAAAGTCAAGAATTCTGTCGTGGTAAATTTTTTTGTTGACTTTGTAATTCTAACCTATTATATTAACAAGTGATAATATTATCGCTGAGCCAATTCACCCCCGTGGTATAACAAAATTATTTAAAAAAAAGAGGATTTAACATTATGTTACTTAAAGGAAAACTTTACGCAGAGTCTCCCATCTACCGTGGAAATGCTAAAAAAACATTATTCACGCGAGATGGCGATGGTACTCAAAAATTAGTTTCTTTAGCCGGAGAAATATCTGGCACTGCGCAAGCTTTGATGGACTCGTTTATCGGGAAATCGCGAGACGACAAAAATGTCGGCCTTTTGAATGAATTGTGGCAACGACTGTATCAGGCGCAGATGCCGGAAAAATTAATCACCAAAGTAGAGTGTAAATTAAGCCGGGAATGTTATCCATCTGATCACTTTTTTGACCTTCGCATGGGCATAAAATTGGATGAAGATCGCTGGGCTGCTGAAGCCAACGCCAATTATAAAATGGAGACATTATTTCGGGACTCCTATTTCGATTTGGCAATATATGTAAATGACAATCTTTTAAAACAGAATGATAACCAGTCAAAGCTATTTTATTTACTTGAAGAATTGCGTCAGGGAAGATTCTGGTTCGGCGACGGGAAGAGCAAAGGATTAGGGCGCTGTCGATTGGAGATGGAGCTACCATTTTCAGCAAAGCCAGTGTCTTCGCCAGCCAAATCTTCTGCGAATTATCTATCATTACAGCTTCAATTTAATGCGATGAATCCGATTTTAGTTGGCTGGAATTGGGGTAAAATTGATCCTGACATCCCGGCGTTCGCCGCCATTGATGGCAAACAAATTATCCAATCGCTGCGCGACCTTCCTCAAGCTATTCGTCACCGTTTGGAAATGGCTATCGGTGGCCCGATTATGACACCAGAAATTTGGAAAAATAAATTCGCAAGCTATCTTCCCCGAGTAATTGCCATATTGCTTCAAGAAAGTTCATCAAAAGAAAGTCGGGTTTGGCAGTTACCGCAACCCGCGTTAAACAAATTGGCAACCGGAAAATTTCCATTATCAAAAAAAATTATCGAAAAATTAGAACCGATTTGCAGCCAGGGATTTCCAAGTAAAGATGCGGCTGAAGTTAAAATAAACGAACTAATGGGCAAAAAAGCCAATCTGAGTAATCGGGTGATTGAACTTTTAGAGGAACAAACACAGTCTTTGCAACAATTCGACGAGGATAGCTGGTACGAACTTGCAGAAAATCTGGGAATGGACAAAAAACTTGCCAGCCAATTACAGTCCGAAATCAACAACGAAAACAAACTCATCGAAATTCTAACGCCGGAGTGTCAAAAAATTCTCGCCCGATTCAACCAACAGATCGATCAACAAATAAAGCTACTCCAAAGCGATGCCTGGATAGATCTGGAAATAGCAAATCGGGAAGCTCATCTTAAAATAAAAAATATGATTCTCGACGGAGCGATAACCGAGAATGAATGGAACGATCGCAGCTTCGTTCCCGAAGGCATCAAATCCGCTGCCTGGCAGGAATTTTTGGAATCACATGCAAACATTCAATTTCGATTTTTAACCAATCCCCGCAATCTTAACAAAAGCATTGTTAATGATCGCAATCATATTAATTTTTTAAAATCCTATCGCAACCGCACGCGGCAGGAGCTTTCGCAACCATTTAATATTGATTACCGAGCGGGCGGTCCTTTTAATCGCGAAATTTCCAAAAAATATGGTAAGCCTTATGATACACTCTTTATGAGGATGCTAAAATGGAAACCTTCGAGCAATGATGGCGAATGGGAGATATTTATCCCCGGCAGCACGATAAAGGGCGCCTTTCGAAAGCGAAGCTCTCAAGTCTTGAAAACCTTATGGGGAGAAACATCGCAAACCCAGGACATTATTAACCGGCTTTACGGGACGCAGGGAAAGAGAGCCCTGGTTTATTTTTCCGACGCCTATCTTATCAACCCTGAAACGCCAAAATCTTCATGGTGCGCCATGGATGGCGTGCGAATGGATCCAGCTACCGGCAAACCGGTTGAAGAAGCAAAATCTGATTATTTGTACGCTTACGGAGAAAACCTTAGTTTTCAATTGCGTATCGATCTACAAGATGTTTCTGAAAGAGATTATCAAGCGCTGTCTGTTTTGGGAAATATCATTAGTGATTTCCTCCGCGGAGATATTCCAATTGGCGGCGAAAAAACCAATGGATTCGGCTGGGCACAGGCAGAGATTGATGAAATTGAGTGGCTTACCCTGGAACACAACCACATCAGCAAAAAACTTTTCGCTGAGCAAGAATTGGACACGAAGGGATTATGGAAATCAGTTACACTAAAGGGCAAATCAGCCATTGGGTGGCTAAACTCCTTGGACCCAATACGGTCAGATTCAAAAAAGATTGCACAAACCCCACCCAAAGGAATCGAGGGGTTCATCTCTCATCGCTATTTTGGCGGATACTGTGGTATTCTCTCGCTGGAAGGTGAAATTCTCACCCCAATTAGCATTAAAGAAAGCGGCGAAGCATCTTTCAAATCGCAGATCAATGGTGAAACTGTATACGGATGGGATTTCTTCTCTTTCTCATCGCCAGAGGCTTCACTTCGGGGTGATCAAAAAATTTATGCCGTCCCCAGCAAAACTCTTCGAGGAATGCTGCGTCACGTTTATACCATCGCATCCGATTCGGATCGCGAAAGCGCCAATCTCGGCCAATTGAATCGCACTGACAGCCTATTCGGTTGGATAGGTAGTGGTCAAAATCAAGCGTTAACCGGCAGGGTCTGTTTTAATTTTGGCCGATTTGAACAACCCCAACTTAGCTGGCTTAAAGTACCTTATCCTTACGGTAACTGGCAATTTATTGATAACCAATGGCAGCAAATCGACAAAGCTCAGGCAAAAATTAAAAACATTAAACAGAATTGGAGGTATTTTCCCCATGCGCCGTTAGCGCCGATCGTCGAAGATATTGTTGAATTCGAACCCGATACCGTAAAAGCCAACTTTATGCGGTCGATCCTGCCGGGTGCGAAGTTTCGGTTTAGCATTCGTTTCTGGAATCTGCTAAAAGAAGAGTTGCAAAGATTAATCTGGTGTATTGTACTGGAAGATAATCTCGCCCACAAAATGGGAAGGGCTCGCTATCTTGGCATGGGCAGTATAAAACTCAGATTAACCGAATCCAGCTATTTAATCGATTGGGAAAAACGCTATACCGGACAACCGGAACAAAAATGGCATCAACCGATAAACGTGGCGGATTGGATCGAACCGCAAGTCATTTCAAACCATGATTTGCTTCGAGAGGCTTTAAATGCTGACAAAATTTGATTGGCTACTCCGCTGCCGATCAGGTACTGAACTATTAGCAACGCTCAAATTATTTCAACAAAGCGCGGAGGGGGATAATTTATTATCGTCGCTAAAATTCGGAGGCCCCTCGATAGCCATCGGTAATTTATGTCAACGCTGCCATGTTTATGCATCGGTGAAAGAAGCGAATCATCTGGTTCGCTACTGCCAATTTTGCAGAAAAATTCAAGTGATAAAAAAACACTTGATTCATAAATCTCAACGCACCGCCTTTATCTGGGGATATTTAAACCAAATTCCACAGCGAATAAAAAAACCTGCTTCATCAAAGTTTTTTTATGGAAGTTTTGTCGTTGATGAAAATCGCTTTTTAGTTGCAATCCAGCGACAATATTTACGCGAATGGTTACAGGAATTGGTCATTTACGGCGGTACAAAAGTTAAGGGAACCCTGCAAATAATTCCATCGACCGGGATTCATCGAAATCTTAATATGGGTGATTATCTTTCCTGGGCGGTACACCATCAGGCAAATCTCGGGATGTCGCAGCTATGGGTTCGTTTTTACACAGAACCGAATCAAATAATTAATCCCAAGATCAGGGAGAAGCAAGGGGTCTTGAGTTACACCATCGCCGAATTTATCAGCATGTTGGAGATGGTAGAGATTTTCCGCGCCGCCCTGATACCGGATGAACAACAAAAATTATTTGAATTACTCCAGTTAAGCGATCCGAATGAAAAACATTTTTATTGGGGACGGTTTTTAG
>DSAU01000067.1 GCA_011046315.1 bacterium | reverse complement strand
TGGTATCAGGTTAGTAAAATATAAAAATTCAATTGAGATAATCAATTAAATACTTGAAAAAATGAAAATATTTTTATATTATATTAGTCAAACGCTGGCGGCTTTGCTGCTGATCCATTTAAGATTCATTTATCGTTTCCGGCTGGATGTGGCGTTGCTGGTTTTTCAGGTCGATAATTTAAATTTTGTTTTTTCAAAAATTAGAAAGGTACCGATGTCAGAACGAGTTCCGATTACGATTATCGGCGCAGGAGCCGTTGGCTGCGCCATTGCTTACCAATTATCGAAAAGTTACCAGGAGATATTTGTAATTGAAAAAAATTCCAAAGTAACTGCTGAGAATCAGTCTTCAAGGAATTCCGGTGTGGTGCACGCTGGTATCTACTACCCCAAAGATCTGGGAAAACTGAAAGCAGAGCTCTGTGTCCGGGGGAACCCTGAGCTTTATGATTTTTGCCGGGAATTCGAGGTGGCGCATGCTCAAACGGGTAAACTGGTGCTGGCTGCATCTGAAGCAGAGCTGGAATATTTGCAAGATAGCATGCGCATCGCCAGGGAGAACCAGGTTCCGGGAGCGCAATTGATTTCGGAACAACAGGCGAAGAAGCTGGAGCCTAATATTCATTGCATCAAAGCCGGATATTTTCCCACCTCAGGCATTGTCGAAGCAACCCAACTAGTTCACAAACTTTATTCCCTTGCCAGTCAAGCCGGCGTCTTTTTTATCAATGGCACAGAGGTGGTTGATGCCAAACCGGAAAGAGGAGCTTTCAAAATAACTACCCGCTCCGGTGAGCGCAAAGAAATATTTGAAAGCGAAATTGTGATCAACTCAGCCGGTTTATATTCAGACATGGTGGCGCGCTGGGTTAATCCGGATTCCCCTTTTGATATTCTCCCGATCCGCGGAGAATCGGCTAAGTTTTACAAGAATAGACGGACCGAACTTTACCACGCCGGTTTAAATATTTACCCAACGCCCCATGCTATTTACACTGACGGCACAAAAGCCGAGGTGAGCTTTTCAGAATTTCAAAAATTATTTAAACAAAAGAAAGTTGTGAAAACAGTGGGCGTACACCTGACGCCGACCTTTGATCTGATCGATAATGAATATCAAATCGGCGACATCGTTACCATTGGTCCTGCGGCCCAGCGAGTGGAAAATCGGGAAGATTACTCAGAAAATCTTTTGCCACCTGTTAATTATCTGAAGGCAGTTAAAAATATTTTCCCGGCGTTAGAAACGGAGGATATTTCGTTACATCAGACCGGCGTTCAGGCAAAGCTTTTACAGCAATATGACTGGGTGATTCAACCCGATGAGAAATTTCCCCGGTTTATTCAACTGATCGGAATAGATTCGCCGGGACTGACCGCATGTCTGGCAATCGCCAGATATGTTGAGGAGTTGATTCGATCAGTGGCATAAAATCCCTCCGCTAATTTAAATTTGAACTGCGAATGCTCATTAGATTTTTTTGTCCCAAATTGAATAATGCTGAAACGGCAGATGTCGAAGAACTGAACCAATTTGGTGCCGCCATTCAGTAAAAAAAAAGTACCAATCAATTACAGCTCGGTACTTTTTTAATTATTCGGACGATTGTCAGGTTTCCCCAATTTTCAAATTATCACACGACTTTCTGCACTTTTCCTGTTCGTAAACAACGCGTACACACTCGCGCCTTTTTCACGGTGCCGTTAATCGAAATTCTCATCTGATGAACATTCGGATAAAAACGTCGTTTACTTAAATTATGCGCATGACTGATGTTATGTCCGACCTGGGGTTTTTTTCCACAAATATCACATTGCTTTGCCATGATAACTCCTGTGCATTGACTGAAATAGCTATATCCTTCTTTTCTCACAAATTCAATTTTGAAAGTTAATTATAATCATTTTTAAATTAAAATGCAAGCAAAAATTCTATAAAAAAGTAAAACCTCACTCACGGGTGGAAAACAAACCAGGTTTCTTCAAGGAACCTGGTTTGTACACCTGTAAGTAAGGTTTTACTGCGCTTTGCACGACATCAATTATTGGTGGAAATAGAAACTGATGCCATCGCTTTGTTTGTAAAAAATATTAAAAATTGATGGCTTAATTTAAAAATTTTATCATCTGTCAAATAGTCATGTTATCAAGCGATGGCATCAGTATTCCCCTTTTAAATGATGTCTTGCTGTTGCCATGACTTAATGAAACAATTTTTCAAGGGACTGCTGTTTGTGCAGTAATGTACAGTTTGCATTATTGCCTCGGGATTGTCTTTAAAAAAAATCCTTGCATATCTCACAAAAATCTTTAACTTATCATAAAACAAGCCTCGCCAATTTCTCATAACTGAATTAATGAATTTCAACAAAAGGAATCTAAGATGCTCAACAAAAAAATACTTCCATTATTTTTTTTGATGATCTTTATCAACGCGGCCGCGCTTTTCTCCTGCACTACAGCTATCATTTCCGGGAAAGCGACGCATGACGGCAGACCACTGTTGTTCAAACATCGCGATACCGGAGAGTTGAATAACAAACTGATGTTTTTCACAGACGGTAAATATGATTACATCGGTCTGGTCAATTCACCAGATGCCGAGGGCAACGAAGTCTGGGCAGGCGTTAACAGCGCCGGATTCGCGATCATGAACTCGGCCTCGTACAATTTAAATATGAATGATACCACCAAATTGAAAGACCGTGAAGGCGAGCTGATGAAGCTGGCGCTGCAAATTTGCGCCACTGTTGACGATTTCGAGGCGCTGTTGGATACGGCGTCGCGTCCGCTGGGTGTGGAGGCAAATTTTGGTGTGATCGACGCTCGCGGCGGCGCCGCTTATTTTGAAACCGGAAATTTCGATTATCGAAAGTTTGACGTCAATGATCCGGGAATGGCGCCGTTTGGTTACCTGATTCGAACCAATTATTCGTTCTCCCGTGATACGGATCAGGGATTTGGTTACATTCGCTTTAACGCTGCCGCAGAATTATTTGACATGGCAGCCGCGACCGGCGAGCTGAGCGTTAAATTTTTGCTGCAAGATGTGTCGCGCAGCCTGAAACATTCTTTGATCGGTATTAATCTGGTGGACTTATCGCCTGTAGATGATGATCGTCCGGTTATGGTCAATTTTAGGGATTTTATTCCACGAAACAGTTCCGCCACAACCGTGGTCGTTCAGGGAGTGAAGCCGGAGGAATCGCCTGAATTCGCTACCATGTGGACGATTTTGGGATTTCAATTGTGCGCCGTGGCGACGCCGGTCTGGGTCAAAGGCGGCGTTAATTTGCCGTCGGCGCTAATTGCTGATCAATCGGGAAATGCGCCCCTTTGCGACATGGCGTTGAAACTGAAACAGAAGTGCTTTCCGATTACCAGAGGATCGGGAAAATATTACCTCAACCTGGCAGCAGTGCTAAACCGAAAAAACAGCGGCATCTGGCAGCAGTTGCAACCGGTCGAGCAAAAAATCATCGCAGAGACCGGACAGCGGTTGGCAGCCTGGCAACAACGTGGCGCTATCGATACCAAACAGGTTCAACAATTTTATGCCTGGTTGGATGCGGTTATTTTTTCGGCGTTTCAAGAGAATTTCAATTTAAAACAGAAATAGTGCACAATATGGATCTCCAACGAAAAAAGAACCTCCGCGCATTGGCAAAACTGATGAACCGGCAGAATGTGACTTCGATCCCGGTAACCGATCAATTGCTCGATTGTTTTGATGCGGTTATCACGCCCGAGGAAAATGATTTTTTATTGAAAATGGGTGGGGAACGGTTCAACTTTGCACAGGCATGTGCCAACACTAATTTGCCGATCGATCAAGCCCGAGAATTCTTAGTCTGCATGCTTAAAAAGGGACTGCTTTGGAGCGAATACGACGAGGGAGCCGAGTACTTTCGACTGGCGCCAATTTTGGTGGGCTGGTTTGAAATTTTTCTGTCCGACGGGCAGGAGACCAGGGATAAGAAAGAGTTCGCCCGCCGGGTGGACAAGCTATTCAATTTTTGGGGACAATTTAACCGGTTTCCGCTACGCAATATCCTGAATATGAGAACCGGCAAAGGAACACCCCACAAGCAGATTTACTCCGCAACAGGTAAACCGCAGAAAAAATCAGTAACAGTTCAATTGAATCGAAATGTGGAGGCTTCAGACACCTGTATTTATCCGGCGAAAACTGTATTCGAGTTGATCGAGAAATATGGTGGCAGCAATGATATTGCAGTAGTTCACTGCTTTTGTCGGCAATGGCGTAAAATGGTGGATGAACCGTGTTCCTTTGACTATCCCGCGGAATCTTGCATTGTGATCGGACCGCGCACCAAATATGTGGTAAACTATGGGATTGCTCGTTACATTTCCCAATCAGAATCCCTGGAATTGATCGAACTATTGCAGCATAAAGGCGCAGTACATCAGGTTTTTCACGAACGGGAAGATATCAATTTGCCGGAGATCGCTATCTGCAACTGTTGTTGGGACTGTTGCGGTATTTTGGGATCGTACAATCGGGGGGTATTGCCTTTTTTTGTTAAGTCGCATTTTATCGCCGAAATCGTGGATTCAAGTATATGTAACGGCTGCGGCAAATGCGTCAAATATTGTCCGGTGCGGGCGTTGACATTGAAAAACGGAACAGTGGAGTTGAATCAAAAATTATGTATCGGCTGCGGACAGTGTGAGTTGAAATGTCCCCAGCAAATTTTTAGCTTGCGCAATGATGAACGCGATGTGATTTTACCTTTGCTGAAAAAGTATCAGGCGCGATTATGATCTTCCGGGAACGCGATCGATTTGTTTTTTTGGAGACGTGGACTGATGCCATCGCTCTATTTTTCAAAAACCTTTAAAATGGATGAAGTGATTAAAATTTATTTCATCCCTCAAATAATCAGGTTATCAAGCGATGGCATCAGTATTCCACCGGTAACTGAGAGGATTACCATCTCGCAATAATTTTCGTTGCGAAACAGTTAAAAATTTGTTAAATTATCTCCATGATTTTTCAATGAAACAATTTATGGTGTGAGCCAGTGTTTTCCGGCGAAGGTTTGATAAAAAAGCGCCCCAATAACCATGAACAGGATTCTTATGAAGACAGCAACGGTTTTTTTGATTGAATTTATCGTAATTCTGCCTTTAGTTATCACCTTCAATTGTGATCGCAGCAGCGACCATCAAAATGAAATGACATTTCGAGTGGATAAATCACTGTTAGCTGAAAAATTTGTTGATCGGGAATTGGGCTTTGAGTTCATACCACCCAAGGATCTGTTGAAAGTTCCGGCGGATGTATTGACCGATGTTCGGGATCAACTTCCGCTGACTGACTTTTTTCAAATTATTCCCCGCCAGGTTTTTTTAGCCGAACAAAGTGAATTCGTCTGTATTATATCCTGGTTGCCTGAGCTGATTTATTCTGACAGCAGCATTATCAGCTATCAGCGGGCAGTTAAGTCCCAAACCAGTAATGGCGAAATCAGACAGACGTCATTTTTGTACAACGGGTTTCGTATTTATCAGACATTGATCATTTCGGACGATGTGGTCAATTTTAAATTGCTCATTCCCCAACCTGATAAAAAATCCTTCCAGATCGATTATATTATCCCGAAAAATATTTACATCGAAAAAATAGAGGCCATCGAGTCTTCAATTGGTTCCATCAAACGTAAAAAATGATGAAAGGAGGTGTTGGACTTGAAAAAGATCGCCGTCTTGTTTTTAATTCTCCTGTTGGTTGTGCTGATCGGTTGCGAGGCGCATATTCATAAGATCGGTGTCGGCGCTAAAGAGGGCAAAATGAAACAAGCGCGCCAATGGTATGCACTTTGGGGATTGGCTCCATTGAATCAGATTGATACCCGCGATATGGCCGATGACGCGACAGATTATGAAATAAAAACTGAAAAAGCAGCGCTTGATATAATTTTGAATATTTTCACCGGTTGGATCACTGTCTATTCAAGAACGATTACCGTTACCAAGTAAATGTGCTTTAAATAAAGGCTCGATGGCCCTGATTTTTTTTCATGGGGAAAAAATTTTTATGAATAACGGAATTTCAATTCAAGTCGGAACCGATGTGTTGACGCTGACCGTCTGCGGCGAAAATATTATTCGCGTGCAATTTTTACCAAAAGGAAAATGGCCGGAATATCCGAGTTTGGTTGTGGTTGATCAATTCGACAGCGT